>JAVCCK010000044.1 GCA_030765525.1 Candidatus Lernaella stagnicola | reverse complement strand
GCGAGCCTCGTATGATTCGGCGCTGCCGCTTTTTCGTGCGATCGGGTCTCGTTTGGGGGAGGCGAACTGCCTTTGGTCCCTGGGCGATTTGGCGCTGCGTGAGTCCGATTTGTCGGGGGCGCGAGCCTCGTATGATTCGGCGCTGCCGCTTTTTCGTGCGATCGGGGAACGTTTGGGGGAGGCGAACTGCCTGCAAACGTTAGCGCTGATCGAAGAGGACAGCGAACAATCCATTCACTTGTTTCGCGGCGCTCTGGAGATTCAACGGGACATTTCGAACCAACTCGGCGAATTAGCCGCGCTTGGGTATCTTGCTCGAAGGTTGTTTCAGGATCGAAGCTTCCCGGAAGCACTTAAAGCGACGGAGCAGTCGCTGGCGATCGCGTGCCGCATAAACGAAGTGTTCGGCGCTTCGATTGTGCTTGGAACCCAAACGGACATCCTTCAAACGGTGAACGAGGAAGAGGCGGCCGTGGCCGCCGCCGTACTAAGGGACGTGGCGGAAATCACGTCGCATGCGCCGGATTGGCAAGACGCGGAGCAACGAATCGCAAGCCTCCGCGAGCAAGTGGGCGCCGACCATTGGGAAGCGCATTTAGCCGCTTGCGAAAAAGTGCGCGCCGCGGCCGTGGCCCGGCTCACCGCGGGCGTTCCCGACTTCTAACTGGCGCATCGCCCGCCGCCTCGTTACAATCACCACCGCACCCACGCGCGAGGAGACCCACCGTGAAGGAATTGCTGCAAGTTTGCCCCGCTTTGACACCGCTTTTGGAAGACGCGCAAGATGTCGCCGCCCTGCTGTGGCAAAAGGGCTGGGCCGAGCGCAACGCCGGGAACCTTTCGGTGGATGTCACCGGCGACGCCGCGGCGGCCTGCGAGGCGTTTACGCGGCAGCCACGCGTCGAGCTGCCCTTCGCATATCCGGATTTGGCCGGGCGATTATTTCTCGTGACGGGGTCGGGGCGGCGCTATCGCGATCTGGCCCGGAACGCGGCGAGCAACAGTTGCCTGCTGCAATTGACCGGCGACGGCGCGGGCTTCGAGATTCTGTGGGGCGGCGAGGCGGGGCCGGGTTTTCAGCCGACTTCGGAGTTCCCTTCGCACCTGCGGGTACACGAACACCTGCGGCAAAGCAACGCGCCGCAACACGTCGTGCTGCACACCCACCCGACCGAACTGATCGCCCTGACGCACCTGCCGGAATACACCGACGAAGCCGCGCTGCAACACGCGTTGTGGTCCACCCATCCGGAGGTGAAAGTCACGGTGCCCAAGGGCGTGGGGCTGGTTCCGTATACCGCGCCGGGCACGGAGGAGATCGCGCAGAAGACGGTCGAGGTGTTCCGCCGCGGGCTGCCGATCGCCGTGTGGACGTATCACGGCTGCGTGGCGATTCATACGTCGATCCCCGACGCGTTCGATTGGATCGACACGGTCAACAAGGCCGCCGCGATTTTGCTGCTGTGCCGCCAGGCCGGGCACACGCCGGCGGGCCTGAGCCGGGATCAACTGGATGAATTGGTGCGGCTGTTCGATCTGGAGGAATAAGCATGGCCGACTATCTCGCCTTTGATTTCGGGGCCGAGAGCGGGCGGGCCGTCGCCGGGTCGCTGGCGGGCCGACGGCTGAGGATCCGCGAGGCGCACCGTTTCCCGAATCATCTGCTGACGACCGAGGGCCGCTTGCACTGGGACCTGGACGCGCTGTTCGGCAACCTGCTGGAAGGGTTGCAGCGTCACACGGCCGAGAGCGGCGCGCCGCGGAGCATCGGCGTGGACACCTGGGGCGTGGATTTCGGCCTGCTGGACGCGGCGGGCAAGCTGCTCGAGTCGCCGACGGCGTATCGCGACGACCGCACGCGGGGCGCGATGGAGTACTTTTTCCACAAGCTGCCGCGGCGGCGAATCTACGAACGCACGGGCGTTCAGTTCCTGCCCTTCAACACGCTGTTTCAGTTGGCGTCGTTGGTGCGCGACGGCTCACCGCTGCTGGAACGGGCGCGCGACCTGCTGTTTATGCCCGACCTTTTTCACTACCGGCTCACCGGCGAAAGGTTTTCCGAGTTCACCTTCGCCACGACCTCGCAGCTCTACAACCCGCGGGATTACGAGTGGGACGAGCGCTTGTTCCAGGCGCTGGCGATTTCGCGCGAGTGGATGCAGGA
Organism: Candidatus Lernaella stagnicola; assembly: GCA_030765525.1. Taxonomy (NCBI): domain Bacteria; phylum Candidatus Lernaellota; class Candidatus Lernaellaia; order Candidatus Lernaellales; family Candidatus Lernaellaceae; genus Candidatus Lernaella; species Candidatus Lernaella stagnicola. Next base: position 124,287 of record JAVCCK010000044.1, on the reverse strand, counting down.
CGTCGTAATGCCGGGCACGGTGATCGGTAACGTGCGCGAGGAGTGGGCCGCGCAAACCGGCTGCGGCCCGGTGCCGGTGGTGGCCGTCGCCACGCACGATACGGGCTCGGCGATCGCGGCGGTCCCGGCGCAGGGGGAAGACTGGGCGTACATCAGTTCGGGCACGTGGTCGCTGATGGGCGTGGAGGCGCGGGAACCGGTGATCGGCGACGCGGCGTACGAGGCGAACCTCACCAACGAGGGCGGCGTCGGCGGACGCTTTCGCGTGTTGAAAAACATCACGGGCCTTTGGCTGCTGCAACAATGCCGGCGGCAGTGGGACCCGACGCGCAGTTACGCGGATCTGGCCGCGGCGGCGCAGACGGCGGCACCGTTCGTGTCGCTGGTCGATCCCGACGACGCGGCGTTTTTGAATCCGGACGACATGCCGACGGCGATTGTCGATTTTTGTGTGCGCACGGGCCAACCGGCACCGGTCGGCGAAGCGGCGATGACGCGCTGTATTTTCGAGAGTCTGGCGCTTAAGTATCGCTTCGTGCTCGAGCAATTGCGCGCGGTTACCGGGCACGAAGTGAATCGCATTCATGTGATCGGCGGCGGCTGCCAAAACGAGTTGCTGTGTCAATTCACGGCCGACGCGACGGGTCTGCCGGTCACGGCGGGGCCGGTGGAAGCCACGGCGATCGGCAACCTGCTGGTGCAGGCGATGGCGATGGGCGAAGTGGAATCGCTTACCGAACTGCGGCGGGTCGTGCGCGAATCGTTTGAGATGCGGGAGTACGCGCCGCGCGAGCCGGCCGCCTGGGACGAAGTGTGGCCGCGGTTTCGCGCTTTGGCGGCGGGAGGGGAATAACGATGGACCACGAAGCGGCGTTCGCCTACGCGGCGGAAAAGTACGAAGGGCTGGGCGTGGATGTCGAGGCGGTGCTGGCGGCGCTGGCCGCGACCTCGCTGTCTTTGCATTGCTGGCAGGCCGACGACGTTACCGGTTTCGAGACCGCCGAGGGCGAATTGGGCGGCGGGCTGGCGGTCACCGGCAACTACCCCGGCAAGGCGCGGAACGTAACCGAATTGCGCGACGACATGCTAGCGGCGCTGGCGGTGATTCCCGGACGGCATCGCGTCAACCTGCACGCCATGTACGGCGATTTCGGCGGGCGGAAAGTCGACCGCAACCAGATCGAACCCGACCACTTCGCCGGGTGGGTGGACTGGGCGCGGCGGCACGATCTGGGCCTCGACTTTAACGCGACATGCTTTTCGCATCCGCTGAGCGAATCGGGTTACACCCTGGCATCGCAGGACGAGGGCGTGCGCGGATTTTGGATCGAGCATGTGCGGCGCTGCCGCGCGATCGGCGCGTGGATGGGCGAACGGCTCGAAACACCGTGCGTGCATAATTTGTGGATCCCCGACGGCTCGAAGGATACGACCGTCAGCCGCCACCGGCACCGCGAACTGCTGCGGGAAAGCCTCAACGCGATCTTCGCCGTCGAGCACTCGGCGGCCTATTTGAAAGACAGCATCGAAAGCAAGCTGTTCGGCCTGGGCTCCGAGGCCTTCGTGGCCGGGTCGCACGATTTTTACATGAGTTGGGCGGCGGGGCGCGGCGTGATGGTCTGCCTCGACCTCGGCCACTTTCACCCCACTGAATCGGTGGCCGACAAGATTTCCTCGCTGCTGCTTTTTCACGACGAACTGTTGCTGCACGTCAGCCGCGGCGTCCGGTGGGATAGCGACCACGTGGTGACGCTAAGCGACGAGGTGACCGAGGTCATGCGGGAAATCGTGCGGGCCGGGGCGCTGCCGCGGGTCCACATTGCGCTGGACTTCTTCGATGCCTCGATCAATCGCGTCGCGGCGTACGCGATCGGCGCGCGCGCCACGCTCAAGGCGTTGTTGGTCGCGCTACTCGAACCGACCGAATTGCTGCGCGAGTTCGAAGTGGCGGGCGACCCGACCAGCCGCCTGGCGTTGCTGGAAGAGGTGAAGAGTTTTCCCTTCGGCGCGGTGTGGGAAGAGCTCTGCCGGCGGCACGACGTGCCCGGCGGGCCGGGGTGGTTGGAATCGGTGCGCGGCTACGAACAAGAGGTGCTGGCCAAGCGCTAACGTGTCAGTCCAGGTGAAAGACTTCTGTCAATTCGATCATGCTCTCGTCGGGTTGCGAGCCGTCGAGGGCCTCGAAGTACGGCGCCATGAAGGCCTGCCATGTGGCGTTGATCTCCTCCCCCGCCATGCCAGCGAGCGCGGCGTCGAAACTGTCGGGCGTTTCGAAATACCCGAACATTAAGCCGTCGTCGCGGAGAAACAGCGAATAGTTGTACCAGCCGTGCCGGCGCAGGGCGGCCAGCATTTCCGGCCAAACCTTTTTGTGATGCTGTTTGTACTCATCGATTTTGTCCGCCTTCACCTTCAAAAGAAAACCGACGCGTTTCATCTTGTCCCCTTTCGACGAGCACGATAACGGCCGCCGACAAACTTGACAATCGACCACCGAGCGCGCGTGTGGCGGCGCGGTTTGTGTGTATAATCGACGTACCGTGCAGCGAAGGGAATTGCCATGAAGAAAGTCTACCTTGCGTTAATATCGTGCCTTTTGTTGACTGCGTTGGCGATTGCCGCTCCGGCCGGCGCGGCTGATAACGAGGCTGACGCGTGGGCGAAGGTCTTGCCGATAGTCAGCAATCCCGACGTGGATGCCGCCGATGCGAACCAAGCGCTGGTTACGTTCCGCGAGGAATACCCCGACGGTGAGCACGTCGCCGAGGCGACGCTCTGGTTGGTGAAGTTTCACACGGATTTTGTCGATGAGTTCGACGACCAAAGCCTTTTGCCGGCGCTGGACGAAATCATCGCCGCAGCCGACGCGCGCTTGGCGTCAGAGGCTTTGTTTTGGAAAGCGCACATCTTGCACGGCACGCTGCTGAGCAAGCCGGCGGAAAACGCATTTCGTGAATACCTGGCCGCGTACCCCAACGGAGATCGCGCGGAGGAAGTGCGCGTCCTTCTCGCCGCTGAGAAAAACAAGGACGAGACGGTGGCGGCGTTCGTCGCCGGTGTTCGCAAGACGCTGGAACGTCTGACCGGCGCCGGGCAACTGCGTTTGAGCATGCGTGTGGAATGGCCCGCGGCGGACGCGGCGATTCGTGTGGCGATGGACGGTGACGAGGCCTTCGAATTGGACGTCGAATCCGATTGGCTGCCCATCAGCATTTACAACGGCGAGGAAGGTTTCTATTTGTTCGACGGCGAGTCGCGCACGCGTTACCGTTTCGAGAGCGCGATGCGGGTGCACCCGCTTTTTGTCTGGCACGGGTCGGAAATCAAATACAACGTGGAGTTTCGTCCTCGGACCGCTGCTTCGACTCCTTCGGTGGATGTCGATATCGAGGCGGTGTCCGCAGCGGTCAAGGACCGTCTGCAACGCGGTTACATCGCAGCCGACGGCAAACGAATTTTCCGCTTGTATCGCGTGCGGAAACTGCCGTCGAAGCAAGTTCACGCGTCGTCGGTGTCTCATTTCAATTACCGCGGCGTCTTGGATGAGTGGACCCAATTCGATGCCGAGGGCGTGTTGAAAACCGCGATTTCCGATTTGGATTTCACGCCGCGTTTTCGCAAGAAAGCGATGCACGCGCGGGCGGCGAGCACCGAGTCGCTGGACTTGAATTCGTTTTCGTTCGCAGCGGCGGGTCGATATTTCTTGCGGGCGTGGGATCGACGAACAGAAGGCGGCGAATGGAAGATCGATCGCCGTGTGTTGGGTGCTACCTTACAGCAAATGGATGCGATGCTGGCGCTGTGGCGAACCGCGCAGACCACCGAGAAAAAATTGGCGGCGCTCGAGGAAGAACTCGCCACGCGGCCGAAAGAGGCGGCGCCGGTGGTGCGGCAACGCGCGGAGTTGCTCTTGGAACTCGAACGCTTTGACGAGGCGGAAGCGGCCATTGCGCGTTACCGGGAATTGGGTGGCGAGGAACCGCTGGTCACTTTGCTGACGGCCAATTTATGGGCGGCGCAGGAACGCGTGCCGGAGGCGAAAGCATTGCTCGCGGCCGGCATCCGTCGGGACAAGCCGCATCCGGCGCTCATCGCTCGGTATGGAGAACTGGTTTTCCCTACCGACTTGGTGGCGGCCGGGTTGTTGGCGCGGCGGGCGATCGAGCTGGATCCCACGCTCACGGACGCATACGGCTTGCTGGCGCAGGTGCGCGCGCGGAATGCCGATTACGTCGGCGCGATCGAAATTTACAGACGCGGCATTGCGCAGGCTGCGGAGCCGCACGCGTTGCGCGTGTCCATGGGAATGATGCACTTGGAATTGGAGCAGTTCATCGCGGCGCAGCAGGCGGTCGCGCCGGTTTTGGCCGACAAACCGTCGGAATGGACGCCGATGGCGAACCTGGTGGCGCTGGCGGCGACGATCGGGCAAGCCGGGGGCAAGGCGAAAAAATGAACTCCGTGTAACTTTTTAGCGTTACGCGGACTCTAAAAAGAAAAATCCATCCCAAAGGGAGGGACGTCCATGCGAGTTCTTCGCATCTGTATCGGCCTGTTATTTTCCCTATTAATCCTCGGCAACGCAGCGATCGCAGCCCCGGTTGTGGAGTTCAATCCGCCGAAAATGCCCGGCGCGTCCTTGTGCGTGCCGTGGGAAGATTTCAAGGGAATCATCGAAAAACTGGGTCAGGTGACACCGCCCGAGGAGGATCCGCCGCCGATCGCCGGCGTGGTCAGCGCGGCGAACTACGTCGCGGACGTGCGGGCCGAGGGCGTGGTCGTCACGGCGGAAATTGAACTGAGCGTGCTCAAGAAAGACGGATGGGCGTCGATCCCCGTCATCACCACGGGGCTGCCGCTGGCGAGCGCCAGTCTGGACGGCAAGGCAACGGTGTTGATGATTGATAACGGTTTGCTTCACGCGGTCGTGCGCGGTTTCGGGGCGCACCGGCTGAAGCTGGAAATGCGCTTGCCGCTGCAAAACGAAGGCGGACCCGAGAAGTTCCGACTGCCCACGGCGAAGGCGCAGATCAATCGTCTGGAAGTGCGGGTCGGACAACCGAACCTGCAGGTTTCGATCGAGCCGGGCGGCGCGCTGGCGTCCACCACGACCGGCGGCAAAACCGTGGCGACCGGGTCGTTCGCGCCCGGCGACGCCATCACCGTCCGCTGGGCGAGGCGCGCGGAGAAAACGACCAAGGCCGAGGCGCGGGTATCGGCGGAAGTGCGCACAATGTTGACGGTGGGCGAGGGGCTCGGCGTATACACGTCGATTATCGATTTCGACATTCAGCACAAACCCATCAGCCGTTTCGAGATCGATCTGCCCGCCGACGTGGCCGTGGCGGACGTCTCCACCGACGGGCTGGTGGATTGGCAATTGGTCGACCAGCCGGAGGGCCAACGACTCACAGTGGCCATCGCTTACGAAGCGGTCGGACGGCATCAAGTGGCCCTGACGTTGGAGCAGCCGCTGCCTGCCAAGGAGCAGACGAAGGTGGCGGTGGCCGACATCAAGGTGCGCGACATCGTGCACGAGGTCGGCTATTTGGCAGTGGCGGTGCGTACGAACGTGCAGGTCACGGCCGACGACAGCACGTGGAAGAATCTGGCGCCGCTCGACGTTTCGGAATTGCCGGCCGATTTGCGCGGCACGACCGACCAACAGGTGCTTTTGGGCTTCAAGTATATCAAGCACCCGTACGCGTTGGATTTGCAGATCGTCAAGCATAAGGACGCGGCGGTGCTCACGTGCAAGGTGGAGTGGGCCGCGTACCGCATCATGTTGACCGGCGACGGCAAGCAGCTCATCGAGGGCACTTTCCGCATCGCCAACCGCTCTTTGCAATACCTGACGCTGACGCTGCCGCCCGACACGGACCTGTGGGGCGTGTTCCGCGACGGCGTGCCCGTGAAGGCGGCCGAGAGCGACGGGAAGATTCTGTTGCCGATCTTCCGCGGCGGTTTGCGCGACACGTTCACAATGAAAATTCTGGCGTACCGCAAAAGCGGCGGGTTGCTGCCGGTCGGCCGCCGATCTCTCGAATTACCGCGCGTCGACGTGAGCATGGGAAAGGCGCAACTGGCCGTCTTCATGCCGCCGGATCGGCGCTATTTTTCATTCGGCGGCAAGTTGCGGCCGAGCACCGATCCGCTGCCGACCGGCGCGGTTTCCGGCGAAGAGAGTGACGTGTCGGGCAGCGGCGGTCAGCCGCGGAATAAGTTGACCGGGCTGTTGGGGCGCAACGTCGATTACCGTCGCACGCAATCGCAGGTGCAGTGGAAGGCGGAGGACGCACCGATCAACATGTCCAACGCGGGCTATGACAACACGCTCTCGCGCGGCGCGTTGCCGGTCGTGTTCCTGGTGCAGTGGCAGGGCGAAGTGCATCGCTTTGCGAAGAACCTTGTGGACCCGGACGAAAAGCTAGACCTGAGTTTCTATTACACAAAGCGCTCGCGTTCGGCGTGGCTGGGCTTGGTGTTGTTCCTGCTCTGCGTCGCGTTTGGTTATTTGTTTGCCGTGAGCTTCCTGTGTGGAAAGCAGGACCGGCAATGGCCGCGCGGCGGCTTAGCGTTCTTGGCGGTCGCAGCCATCGTACTCGTGCCGCTGCTGACAATCATGCGGGGAACGAGCACGACCGTCATCGGGTTGTACGTGGTGTTGGGCGTCGCGGCTTCGTTACTTCAGCGCGGCGTGAAGCATCTGCGGGACCGCGAACGTCGGCCCGTACCACCGCCTCCGCCGCCGCCGAAACCGTATCAACCGGTGGCGCCGCCGTCGCAAGGGGGTGAGCAATGAAACGCTGGTTGGCGCTTTTTGTCGTGTTGCTGCTGATGGGCGCGACGTGGGCGCAGGCGGAATTGCCGGAGATGAAAGACGGCGCGGTGACGATACCGTGGAACGACTTCAAGGAACTACTCGATCGCCTGCAGGTCAAGCCGGCGACCGACGAGCCGGAGCCGCCGGTGGATTTCGTGCTCGGTCGCGGCTCTCTGCGTGGTGTGCTGGCCGGCGGGCAGTTGGATCTCAAGGCCACGTATCCGTTGGCGGTGCTTAAAAACGGGTGGGTGACGGTGCCCCTGACCGGCGTGGACACACCTTTGGCCGACGTTTTGCTCGACGGTCGAACGGCGCCGATCACCGATCAGCAGGGCAACGTTACGTTGATCGTCAAAGGACCGGCGAACCACTCGCTGACCCTGCGTTATCGGATGGCCGCGCCGGATCGGCCGGGTCCGGGCCATGTTTCGGTGCAGTTGCCGCGGGCGGCGGGCCAAGTGCTGACGATCGTCGGCGACAAGAAATATTCCAGCCCGAGTGTCGACGGCGCGACGATGAGCCGGGGGCCCGGCGGCGTGACGACGGCCATTCTGACCGGCGATCAGTTGAGCCTGCGTTACACCGTGGCGCTGGAGCAGAAGCAGGCGACGCAGGAGAAACTGCCGCCGAAAGTATTGGTGGAGAACCATACGCTGGTTTCCATCGACGAAGGATTCATCCGCGCGGTCGTGCAGCTTGCCTTCGAGGTCCGCCATGCGCCGGTGACCGAATTTCGTGTCGTCGTTCCCGAAGGTTTCGAGGTGGCGGATTGCAGCGGCGCGTCGTTGGCGGGTTGGAAAGTGGACCCGGCGACGCGGGAATTGACGGCGACGATCGGTTTCGACGTGCAGGGTAAGTACAACTTAACCTTGGTGCTGGAGCGCTCGACGAAAAACGAGTCGTTTGAATTTCTCCTGCCGGGCACGTCGGTGCAAAGCGTGGAGCGCGAGCGAGGGTTCTTCGCGGTTCAGGTTACCGGCGGCGTGGAAGTCACGACGACCGGCGAGGTCGACGGTTTGCAGACGGTGGACGCCAAGGAGTTGCCGGCCGGGCTGCGCGGCGGCGCGACGAACCCGATTGTGATGTCCTTCAAATATTTGCGGCATCCGTTTTCGGCGAAGTTGCGTGTCGTGAGGCATAAGACGCAAAACGTGCTCGGTGCGGCGATCGATGCGGCGAATTTTGTCGTGCAGGTGACCGAAGACGGCGACCTGGTGACGCGGGCGCTTTACACGGTGCGCAACAACCGCAAGCAGTTTCTAGAATTGACGCTGCCGTACGGCGAGAATACGGCCTTGTGGAGCACGTTTGTGGCCAACAAGCCCGTGCGGCCCAGTCAAACGAAGGAAGGGAAAATACTGCTGCCGCTGGAGAAATCCGGCTATTCCGGCGCCGAACTCAGTAGCTTCACGGTCGAGGTGATCTACTACGCCAACCTGGGCTCCTCGTTTGGAGTCCTGGGCTCGATGCACCTCCTGTTGCCGAAAGTGGATTTGCCGATTTCGCAATCCGCGCTGACGGTGTTTGCGCCCAATCGCTTCGAGTACCAGCGGGTGGGCGGATCCATGCGCGCCCCGTATCAGGCCCCGGCAAGCGGCCTTCTGTCCCGCGTGATGGAAGAACAGCCGCCGGGGGCCCCCACTGCCTTGCCGCCTCCGCCCGCGAAACGAGCCGGAGCCGACCGTGCGAAAGCGCGACCCGACGAGTACATGCTGCAGCAAAGCCAGGCGGAAATGGAATTTCAGAAGCGCATTCGCGCGGCGCAACAAGCCACCGACTCCGGCGGCGCGCTGCCGGCACGCTTCGCGGTTCCAAAAAAGGGCGCGGCGTTGCGTTTCGAAGAGTTGGTAACCATCGGCGAAGCGTCGGACGTGCGCCTCATGTACGGGGCCAAGCGATTGAGCCAGTTCGGTGCGCTGGCGGCGTTGTTGCTGGCGGCCGCGCTCGTGTGGTTTGCCCGGAGCATCTTCGCGATGGGGCGCGTCGGACACTACTTGTTGGCGGTGGGTGTGGTCGTGTTGGCTGTGATGGCGGCGCTGGGCATATCGATCGGCTACGCGATCGGCGGCGTGTTGCTGGCCGCAGCGGCGTTGTTGGTCCGAGCTGTCTACCGCCGGATTGCACGCAAAATGGGCCGGGCGATCTAACGCGGGGCGGGGACGAGCATATGTCCACGATATTGAATTTGCCGGCCGGGCGCGCGGTGATCGGCGACGGCGCGATGGGTACCGAGCTGCTGCGGCGCGGGGCTGCGGTCAACAAACCGTTGAGCTTGCTCAATTTGGACAAGCCGGAATGGGTTCATGAAATCCATCTTGCCTACGCGCAGGCCGGCAGCGATTTGGTGATCACCAACACTTTCGGCGCATCCGACTTTACGCTGGCGAAACGAGGATTCGCCGGAAAAGCGAGGGCCGTCAACGAGGCCGCGGTTCGTATTGCGCGCGACGCGGTTGGTCCGAACATTATTGTGTTGGGCGGATTGGCGCCCGCGGGGCTAACTGTAGAGCCGTTGCGCGACGAGGAACTGTCGCTCGTGCGTGCCGGGTTCGAGGAACAGGTTGACGCGCTGGTCGCGGCGGGCGTGGACGGCCTCATTCTCGAAAGCTTCTTCGATCTGCGCGAAGCCCTGATGGCAACGGCCGTTGCAGTGGCGACGGGTTTGCCGGTGGTCGCGTCGATGACTTTCGGAATTCAAGAGGGCGAAGCGGTTACGCTCCGAGGTGAGTTCGCCGCCGATTGTGCGCGCGCCTTGACCGACGCGGGCGCGGCTCTGGTGGGCGCCAACTGCACGGTTACGGTGAACGAAATGCCGATCGTCGCCCAGGCGCTGCGGCGGGGCAGCGACCTGCCTTTGATGATGCAACCCAACGGCGGTCAACCCACAGGCATCGACGCGCGGCCCGGCTACGAGGAAACGCCGGAGCATTTCGCCGCGGGTTGCCGGACGCTCGTGGAGCAAGGTGCGCGGGTCGTGGGCGGCTGCTGCGGCATCGGGCCGTCGTTCATCCGCGAACTGAGCCGGTTGATGTTGGGCGACTAGCGACTAGTTCCGCGCCGCTTCCTTTTTTAACACCATATCCGCCGCTGCGACGCCGGAGGAAATCACCGCCGACTGCCCGCCGCCGGGGAAGGTCCAGGCACCGGCCAAAAGCAGGTTGTCGATCGGCGTTTGCTGCTTCATGCGGCGCAGGGTGCCCTGTTCGGGCGTGTTGCGCCAGCCGAAGATCGTGCCGCCCGGGTTGCCCGAGAAGGCCCAGTTGGTGACCGGCGAGCCGACTTCCAAGACTTCAATGTGGTCGCTCAATCCGGGAAGGTACTTCTCGGCGCGATCGATGAGGATCCACGCGACTTCTTCTTTGTAGTCGACGTAGTCGTCATACCCCAGCGACCATTTCCACGTGTCGCCCATGTCGAAGGGCAGGTAAGTGGTCAGCGAGATCACGTTTTTGCCTTCGGGCGCGACGGTGGGGTCGGCGGCGGAGTAGTCGGTGATGATGTACGCCGCGTTTTCGACGTCGCCGTCGTTCATCCACGCGAAGTTTTCGTCCATGTCGAAGGAGTCGTTGACCATCAATTCGTGGAAGCCTTCGAACAGGTAGGTGTAATCGTGGTCGACACCCAAAAAGACCTGCAACGTCGCGACGCCGATTTCCATGTTCTCGACGTCAGCCACGTAGTCGGCGGGCAGGTTCTCAGGCCCGACCATCTCCAGAAGCGTTTCGGGCGCGTTGGCGTTGGAGACGACGTAGCGCGTGTTGAGGCAGACGTCGTTTTCGGTTTGCACCTGCACGGCCAAGCCGTCTTCAATGACGATGCCGGTCGCCTTCGTGTTAAGCATCAACGTACCGCCGGCCGCGACGAAAGCATCCGCCAGGGATTGGGTAATCGCCTGCGAGCCACCGGTGAGGTAATAGAAACCCTCCTCGTGGTAGTTGCTCCACATGGCCTGGAAGTACACGGCCTGCAATTCCGACGGCCCATCGCCGATATAAGTGACCAGTTGCGAGAAAATGCCCATCAACTCGGGATCGCTGATGAAGCGCGTGAGCATCGTGTTCAAATCGATGAACAGGTAGGAGATCAGCCGCGCCGCTTCGGGAACATGACCCAGGATGAAGAGCAAGTCCTGCGTGTTGAATTCATCGGCGATGCGCGTTACCGCGGCGAGCAATTCGTAATCGACGTGCATCTCGGCGAAAAGCGCGTCGATGCCGTCGGCCTCTTCGGGGTAGAGTTCCTTGAGCACCGCGATGTACGCGTCTTGATCCTGCGGCACGTCAATGACGAGGCCGGGAAAGAACGAACGGTACATGGGGTCGGCGGGCAGGGGATCGATCTTGTCAATAATGCCCAACCGGCTCAGATCGTCGTAAGCACCTTTGACGCTGTCCTTCGATTGAGGCTCCAAACCGCCGATGGCGTGCAGCGACGCTTCGAATTCGTAATCGCCGCGCCGGAAGCGCGTCATGTAGCCGCCGACTTTGTAGTGCATCTCGACCAGCGCGGTCTTCAAGCCGGCCTGCTGCAACGCCGTGGCCGCCGCCACACCACCGCCCCCGGCGCCGATCACGACCGCGTCGTAGGTTTCGGTGGCGGGACAGGTCGAGCCGGGTTCGTATTTGTGGCAGGCCGTGCAATGTTTCGGTGCGACGAAGCCGACGCCCTCGTGTGATTCGGCGTGGCAGGAGAGGCAGTCGTTCGTGGCGTGGCCGGCGGCGCGTTGCGGTGCGCCGTTGTTGCCGTGACAGGTGGCGCATTCGCCGATTTGGAAAGCTTGGCGGTGCACGTCGTTGTGGCAGGCGTAGCAATCGGCCTGGGCGAAGCCGGGGTGCGAGTTGGTCAGCACTGTGTCATCGCGCGAGGGACTGGCCGAGGAGACGGCGTCGGGGGCCGTATCGTCGTCGTCACTTGGGCTTTCGTCGTCGTTGTCGTCGTCGTCGGCTGCGTCGTCGTTGTTGTCGTCGTTGTCATCATCGTCGTCATCGCCGCCGCATGCGACGCAAAGGAAGGCTGAGATCAAGATCAAAAGCAAAAGCAAAAGCGGCAACCACCAGCGTTTCATCGATACCACCTCTTATGGCGAGTGATTAATGAGAAAAACCCTAGCATGAGCCGGATAACAGTTCAAAGCTGTTGAGACCGCCGGCTGCGACACCGATTCACGTTGTATTTGTGCGCGGAACAGACGCGGACGCACCTGTCTTTAATTGACGGGACGACTCGTGCGGCGGGCAATGAACCCGAGTATCTCTACGCTTCGTTGACGACGATTACCTGTGTGTAATGAAGATAGATATCCATGTCCGTATCTTCGCCGTTATCTTCACCGCTGGCGTGGAGTTTAACCAAGTCGCCCGCCGCCGCCAAAACCTTCACCACCAGGCGTTTTTCGAAGCCCGGAATATAGGCGAGGAACTTTGCCTCCGCGGATTTGAGCGCTTGTAACCTGCCCATTAATTCACTCATCAGCTTACTCCTCCCCATCATCCGTTTCGTCGTCATCGCCGGCAGGCGTTTTGCCGGTGTCGACGCCGGTTTTCGGTGTTGGTGTTTACGGGTCCTCTGTGAAAGCGCCGTCCATAATCTCGCCGATTTTTTTACTGTCCACCCCGGCCGCCTTTGCTGCTTCAAACATCTCTTTCCACTTGTCGATCTTTTTGACTTCTTCGGCCTTTTGCTTGGTTATCTCGGCTTCGATCACCATTTTAGCGTCTTCGGCTTTTTGCGCGGTTATCTGGGCTTGGAATTCCACTTTGAGCATTTCGAGCGCGACTTGGAACATCTTATGATAAAGCTCAACGAATTCGTCGTCCGAGATACGCTTGCCCGCGGGCAACGACATGTTGTTAACGAACAGTTCGCAAAGGCCGAAGCGGGCGTCGCGCAGGAAAAGAATGGCTTGCCGTTTCTCAGCCAGTTGTTGAATCGTGGTGGAGTAGTCGACGTTGGTATTCACTTTCGTTTTCTTGGCCTCCACTTCCAGGGCGGCAGTTAAGGCTTCTTCAATCGCCGTGTCCGGCACCGGTTCGGCGCAGAACGCAAACATTGGGTCGCCCTCGTTATGGCTAGCCAAGTAAGCGCCCCGGTAGCTGGAACTATAGGTAACCAATATGCCGACATCCCTCCCGTTGAGTCTCAACGTTTTCGTACGAGGACGAGAACTCGCGCAGCCGATCGAAAGCGTCAGCAAAATCGCCAGCGCAAGTAAGAGAAGTGTCATCTTTCGCATCGTTTCACCCCTTTCCTTCTTTATTGCCGGTCTGTTGCGTTGGCACACCCACAGACGCACGCCCCCGCCGTCTCCATACGGGTGTACGTAACTAAGCGCCGTAAAATCTTGGAAGTGTTTAAGAAATAGTATTAAATTGAGATATCGTCAAGTCATAAAACGCCGATAACGACGATGTTTTGCTAGGGCGTTTTGCGCCCTTATCGGCCCAATTTGCGCAGCGTGGCGAGTTTGAAAAGCGACGGATTGACGCCGGTGTTTTGCTTTTGCGAGTGCCAGAAAAATGCCGTGGCGTGTTCGGCCTGCACGTCCACCACAAGCGACAGCGCGACCGTGGGCGGCAGGCGCGCCGGATCGCTGGAGCGGTTGGCGGCGTTGATGAGCACTTTCCACAATTGGTTTTTGCGGTCGTAGGCTTCCTTGGTCAGGATGTAGGAGGATTCGGCGTCGACCGTGAACACCATGCGGCTGTAGGGATAGCGCTTGAAGCGCGGCGTGGCTTCGAGCACGTACACCGGTCGCGGTTCCCACACGCAGCGCGGGTTCCAATGCGGGGCGCTGTCGAAATCGAAAGCCGCCTTTTCCTTGCCTTTGCCTTGTTCGATGCCCGCGTTCAGGGGCGCGAGCATGGTCGCTTTCTTGATGATCTTCCAATCCATCCACTCGGGGCTGCCGGTGTAGCCGCGCACATCTTCGTAGAGCAAATCGGTGTTGTTCCACGACTCGCCGCGCGTGCCGAAAGCGAGGCGGATCGAGCGGCGCTGGTCGGGCAGGTAAATCCACCCTTCCGGCTCTTTGGGTTCCAGGTAACCGAAATAAAGCGAACTGAATCCTTTTTTGTCCAAGGGCTGCAATGCGGTCGTCAGTGTGGCGGCGATGACGCCCTGGTTCGCCAGCGTCGGCTCGATCGGCTTGGGATCGACATCGGTGCGAAACTTCGCCCGATGAATGGAAATCGTTTTCCAGGTTTCCGTGCGTTCGACACCACGCCGCGCCGAAATCCAAAACACCTTGAATACGCTTTCGCTATCGTCGCCGTGGTAAGCCAGCGTGTAGTTCCACGCCACTTCGCGCCCGTTTTGCGGGGCGGGGAAGGGCATGCCGCCCTCGTAGTTCTCCAATTCCCGCTCATTCGCGGCGTCCCCGATAGCGCGCAAGCGGGCCGCGCCTCGGTAGCGATTTGTGGCATCGATGTAGCCGTCGCTGGGGGCGTAGGGCTCAAAATTCTTTGTCGGGAGTTGCATGCCGAATTTACTGATCATCACCTTCGCCGCGCCCGGAACCAGCGCCGCCACGGTAGACAGGTTCTCGGCGTTTATCGTCATGCCGGGCGTAAAACCGGGGATCTCCTTGACCGGCGCGAAGCCGACTGAGGCGCCCCAGTTGGCACGGGTTAATTTGTCGGCCGCCGCCGGGCCGGATCCCGGAAGGATCCACGCGAACCCGAGGCAAGCGATCAAGGCGACGATGCACGTTACGCGGCGAATCATCCAAACCTCCCGATCGACATGACAATACTTGACTATACCCTCGCGCAATCGCAACGTAGGAGCAAGCCGACGTTTCCGACAGCCGCAAGGAGAAAACATGCAAAAACAACCCAGCGGAATGCGGCCCCACATCTTGCTGCTCGGGCGGCGCAATGTGGGTAAGTCATCGCTGGTCAACGCCTTGACCGATCAACCCCTGGCGCTGGTTTCCGACGTGCCCGGCACGACCACCGATCCCGTGCGCAAAGCCTTTGAGCTCTTGCCTTTCGGCCCGGTGGTGTTTGTGGATACGGGCGGCATCGACGATGTGGGCGAACTCGGCGACTTGCGCGTGGCGCGCACGCGGCAGGAATTGGCCGTGGCCGATTTCGTGGTGTTGGTGGCCGAGGCCGGCGCGTGGACCGAGCACGAACAGACGCTGTATGACGAACTCACGCAGCGTCGCGCCGATTTTCTCGTCGTAAACAACAAAAGCGATCTCGAACCGGAATGGGAGCCGCCTGTCGAGGCTTTCCGGGTCAGCGCCCTGACCGGTGAGGGCGTCAGGGAACTGCGTGAGACGCTGGCCGAGCGCTTGCAGAAAGTTACGCGGCAGAATTTCTCGGTGATCGGCGACCTCGTGCAGGCCGGTGCGCTGGCGGTGCTCGTGGTGCCGATCGATTTGGAAGCGCCTCGGGGGAGGTTGATCCTGCCGCAGGTGATCACCATCCGCGACCTGCTGGACAATGACGCTGCCGCGCTGGTGGTCAAGGAGCGGGAGTTGCTGGCGATCCTGCGCCGCTTGGACCGCGCGCCCGATTTGGTCGTGTGCGACAGCCAGGTAATTTTGAAAGTCGCGGCCGACGTGCCGCCCGAAGTGCCGCTCACGACGTTTTCCATTTTGTTTGCCCGCTTGAAGGGCGACCTGGCGACCTTCGTACGCGGCGTGATGCAAATCGACAAACTGCGCAACGGCGACCGTATTCTGATCGCCGAAGCCTGCTCGCACCATCCGGTCGCCGACGATATCGGGCGCGTAAAGATCCCGCGATGGATTCGGCAATACACGGGCCTCGACCTGCATTTCGACAACATGCAGGGCCGTAACTACCCTGAGAACCTCGACGAATACGCGCTCGTAGTGCATTGCGGCGGGTGCATGGTCACGCCCAAGGTGATGCGCGGGCGGATGGATCAAGCCCTGTCGCACGATGTGCCGATCAGCAACTACGGCGTGACGATCTCCTTTGTGCAGGGCGTTTTGTCGCGCGTGCTGGAACCCTTCGGTGGTCTGGACAGCATGTTATGATCGCCGGGGAGGCGTGAGATGGCTCGGATCGAACACGATTTGCTCGGTGATATCCAGGTGCCCGACGGGTCGTATTACGGGGCGCACACGCAGCGCGCCGTGCTCAATTTTCCATCGACCGGACGCGACCAAGCGCCAAGCCTCGTGCGCGCACTCGCCGTAGTGAAGAAGGCCGCGGCCGCCGCCAACCTCGAAATAGGGGCGGTGGAAGAAGGCGTTGCGACCGCTTTACTGCAGGCCTGTGACGAACTCGCGGCGGGGCAATGGCGCGAGCAGATCCTCGTCGACCCGCTTGCCGGGGGTGCGGGCACGTCGCTGAACATGAACGTCAACGAGGTACTCGCCAACCGCGCGAACGAAATTCTCGGCGGCGCTCTGGGCGCCTACGCGCCGGTGCATCCCCTCGATACGGTCAACCTGCATCAATCCACCAACGACGCCTATGCGACGGCCGTGCGCGTGGCGGCGCTGTGGGAGTTGGGTAAGCTGGAAGCGTCGCTCGTGACGTTGCAGGCAGCGCTGCAGCACCTCGAGGGGGAATTTGCCGACGTGGTGATGGTTGGGCGCACGCAATTGCAGGATGCCGTGCCGATGACCGCCGGGCAGCTTTTTGGTACCTATGCCGAGGCGACGGCCCGCGATCGCTGGCGCGTTTTCAAGAGCACCGAGCGGCTGAAGGTGGTCAACCTGGGCGGCACGGCCGTGGGCACGGGGATCGGCGCACCGAAGAAGTACATTTTCCAAGTGATCGAAAACTTGCGTCGTGAGACTTCGCTGCCGCTCTCCCGCGCTGAAAACCCCGTCGAAGCGACCGCCAACCAGGACGCCTTGGTGGAAGTGGACGGCATCCTGACGGCCATGGCGGCGAACATTCTTAAAATGAGTACCGATTTGCGGATTCTCTCGGTGCCCGCGGTAGGGGAAGTCAGGCTGCCGCCGCGTCAGGCGGGGTCGTCGATCATGCCCGGGAAAGTGAACCCGGTGATCGCCGAATATGCCTCGCAGATGGCGCTGGCGACGCTGGCCGGGCACGCGGCGCTCAGTACCGCGGTGGCGTCGGGCAACCTCCAACTCTCGCAATTCTTGCCCTTGGCGGCGTGGTATCTGCTTGATAATTTGCGGCTTTTGCGCAACGCGGCGGAAGTGTTGGCGTCGAAGTGCTTCACCGGCCTGGAGGTCGATGCGGGCCGTGCCGCCGCCCACTTGGAGAAATCGCTTTCCGTGGCCGCAGCCCTCGTGCCGGTAATCGGCTACGAAAAAGCGGAGGCCGCGGTTGCCAAGGCGCAGGCCGAAGACATCTCCTTGCGGGAGGCATTGACGGCGCTCGGCGTGACGCCGTCGACCATCGACGAGGCGCTTTCGCCGTCGCGCCTGCGTCGTTTGGGCCACTAACCGGCGACTTTTCCTTACATCAACCATTTTTCGCCTCGGCATTGCCTGTGAAGCCCGACGTGTCCACGTTTAACGTCGAAAGGGCGGCAAGCCGGTAAACGTGTTCGTTGAAAGGAAACTTCGGCGTTGGCGAGCGGTATAAGATGCGCCCCTGGGTGGCGCACAATAAGGGAGCTTAGATGAGAAAAGAACTTCTTGAAGTATTAGATATCTGTCGCTCGGTTTTTGAGGTATCGGGTGTTTTTTACGATCGCTTCGCCAAATCCGTAGAGGAACCGGGCGAGGGCGAGTTCTGGGAGGCGATGGCCGCCGAGCATCGCGACCAGATGGACCGCTGGAATGAGTTGTATACCCTCGCCGAGTTCGGGATGGTGCCGGAATTGTTGGAGAATGTCACCGAAGTCAAGCGGGATTTGCGGGGCACGTTGAACGAGGCGGTGAAGCTTTTCAAACGGCACCAGCAGCGTCCGGATACGGTGGCGGCGTTTACGGCGGCGGGCAATATCACGTTGCAAATGACCGGGACCGCCACGTTGCGGCTTATTTCGTACTACAACGAGCACTTCGGCCCAGAGAACCCGTGGGATTACGGCGCCTACCTGGAGTTCCTGTTGACGGGTATGCAGCACTTCGGCGGTCGCGGCCCGGAACTTGCCTCGCTGGCCACGGCCATTCGTCGGATTGACCGCGAGGCGAGTGCGAGCGTCGCCCAAGATGTCACCGATCCGCTGACCGGGTTACGAAATCGAGCCAGCTTTGAGCGCGGCATGACCGGCGTGCTGCATTCGGCGAAGCGCGAGGGGCAACGTGTGGCGCTTTTGTTGATCGGCTTGGACGGCGTGGAGTCTTTCAACCGGCAGTTCGGGGACGCGGCGGGCGACGAGTTGCTAAAGAAAATCGCTGCCGAACTGCGGAAGCGCGCGCAGCCATCTGATTTGGTGGCGCGCTACGGTGGCGTGGCGTTCGCCATCGGGTTGCGCGACGTGTTCGTCGGTGCGCTGCCGGAAATCGCCGACAACCTACACCAGCCGATTCGGGCGTTGCTCGCCGAGAACGAGTTCGTCAAACAGGCCCTGGGTGGAAGCCATATGTTGGTGACAGGCGATGTTACGGCGTCCTGGGACGAGTTGCGCCGCAAGGCTGAACACAATATGCACCGCGCTCGGGATGAGCGAAGCGATTCGGTGGTGATGTAGGCGAGCGCCCAGCCGCTATTTCAGTTTTTCCCGCAATAGAGTCAGCAGCCAATTCGGATCGATGGGCTTTTGCAGGATGCCGTCGAGTCCCAGCGACTGTGCGTCGATGATCTGACTCATGGCGTTACCGACCGAACTGAGCATGTACAGCGGCGCGTTGTTGTCCAAGACAATCAGTTCCTTGGCGAACGCTCGTCCGGCGTCAATGGATTCCATCATCAAATCGACGATAACGAAATCGGGGCGGACCTGTTTGTACTTCTTCAAGCCCTCTTCGGCGCTGTATGCCTCTTCCATCGCGTAGCCGTTGGCTTCGATGGTCAAGCGCAGCACGTTAAGCACATCCGGATCGTCGTCGATGCACAAAATGACGTATTTGCCGTCGCGCATAGGTTCCTCCGGTACAAAACCGCCGTTCGGGTGGAGGTGGACTGTACGACGCCTTCGAACGGCGGTCAAGAGCGATGTGCCCAATGGCGGCGACGGGGCCCGGCGGAATATTTCGTCCTGTCGCGGACAGTACAATATTGAGTGAAACCGGTAAGGCGTGTGCTGTGAAATGGAAAACAGCTCCTTGAACTTTACGAAATGAAATGAAATTGGGGTTTAAACGGCAAAACGATCTCAATAATCGGCCTTTTTTGCTTGACGGCCTTCCGCAGCTTGACGTAAAATACGCTGTGAAAAAAGTAACGGTGATAATTAAGTAACGATATAACGTGTTTTCCGCCGGATTGAAGAGGTAGGAAACGGTGAAAAAGGTATCGAACAGAACCATTGGCAGACTCAGTCTCTATCGGCTGACTCTAGATAACCTATGCCAGGATGGCGCGGATCGAGTGTTCTCACACCAATTGGCAGCAGCCGCCGGGTGCAGTGCGGCCCAGGTCCGTCGGGACCTGATGGCCATCAATTACAGCGGCAGTCCGGCCCATGGCTACAACGTTGCCGAGCTCACCGAAAGCATTGACAACTTTCTCGATCACCCTGGCGGCACCCCAGTCGCCCTGGTGGGTATCGGCAACCTCGGCCGCGCCATCCTCGATTTTTTCCGGGCTCGACGACCCAAACTTTCTATCGTCGCGGCATTTGACACCAACAAGAATAAGACCGGCCGTGTGATACACGGCACCTGGTGTTATCACGTCGATCAAATGGCCGACATCGTGCGCGACAAGCACATTACCGTCGCGGTTATCACGGTGCCGGCCGCATCGGCGCAGGAAGTCGCCGACAAGCTTGTCGACGCCGGAGTGACTGGTTTGCTCAATTTCGCGCCGGTTCGATTGCGAGTACCGCGTCATGTGTACGTCGAAGACGTGGACATCACGATCAGTTTAGAAAAAGTTGCGTTTTTTTCACGGTCCAGCGGCTAGATCTGAGGAGTTAGCGCATGAACGATGATGTAGCAAAGGTTTTGGAGCGCTATCCGGACGCGGGCCGGGATTCCCTAATCCCGATCCTGCAGGAAGTACAAGAAGCGCTCGGGTATTTGTCGAAGGATGCTGTTCTTGAAATCGCTCGTCACTTGAACCTGCCGGCCAGCAAGATTTACGGCGTCGCTACTTTTTACAATCAATTTCGATTTCGGGCACCCGGGAAGCACGTGGTTCAGGTCTGCCGTGGGACGGCCTGTCACGTTAAGGGTTCGGCCAAGGTGCTAACCGCCGTGGAGCGGGCACTGGGCATCGAGGCGGGACAAACCACCCGTGACGGTATGTTCAGTTTGGAGGTCGTAGTGTGCATCGGGGTCTGCGGATTGGCGCCGGTTATCCGCGTGGATGACGACTACCACGCCCAAGTAACCCCGGACAGCATTCGAAAGATCCTGGCCGCCTATCGCCGGATGGACAAGGAAGTGGCCAATGGCTGAAGCGTTGTATCATTACTTTGGTGACAAATGTTGGCACCAGCCGGAGAAACCCTGCCCCGATTTCGTCGATTGCCTGCATCATGGGCCGGCCTGCGCCGACGAGGCCGCGCGCGAGGAATATGCCAAGCTGTTGGCTGCCCAGCGGCGGGAAGACGTAGCCAAACCAACGATTTTTGTGGGTATGGGCACCTGCGGATTAGGTGCCGGCGCGAACAAGACAGTTGCCGCGGTCAAAGCCTACGTCGACGAAAAGGGTCTCGACGTCGATCTGGTTGAGGTCGGTTGCATCGGCATGTGCAGTTCCGAGCCGATTCTCGAAGTGCAACTCCCGGAGAAAGCCCGCGTGGCCTTCGCGCACGTCACGGGCGATAAGGTTCCCGCCCTGCTCGACGAAGCCCTCGACGGCATTTTCGAGCCTAAGATGGTTATCGGCCAGCATCGCCAAGCAGGCGACGGCGAGGCGGCTTGGTCCGACACGCCGTATCTTGACGAACACGAATTTTTCGGCGGGCAGACCCGTTGGGTGCTGGCCAACTGCGGCATCATCGATCCAACCCACATCGAGGAATACGTGGCCCGCGGCGGTTATGCGGCCATGGCGAAAGTGCTTAAGGGCATGACGCCCCCCGAGGTGTGCGACGTGGTCGAAAAGAGCGGGCTGCGCGGCCGAGGCGGCGGCGGATTCCCCACCGGTACCAAGTGGAAATTCGCCATGAAAGCCAAAGGCACGCAGAAATACATCGTGTGCAATGCCGACGAAGGCGACCCCGGCGCGTTCATGGACCGGGCCGTCGTCGAGGGTGACGTACACCGCGTGCTCGAGGGCATCGTGATTGCGGCCTACGCGATCGGCGCGTCCAAGGCGTATATTTACATTCGCGCCGAGTATCCGCTGGCCATTAAGCGGCTCAAACAGGCCATCGCGCAGGCGAAGGATTACGGCCTGCTGGGCCACAACATGTTGGACAGCGGTTTTAATCTGGAAATCGTCATCAAGATGGGCGCGGGCGCTTTCGTCTGTGGAGAAGAAACAGCGTTGATACATAGCATCGAAGGCAAACGCGGTATGCCGCGTCCGCGCCCACCGTTCCCGGCGGTGCAGGGTTTGTTCGACAAGCCGACGATCATCAACAATGTGGAGACGATGGCCAATTTGGCCAACATTATCAACAACGGCGCCGACTGGTTCGCGTCGGTGGGCACTGAGGGCAGCAAGGGAACGAAGGTTTTCGCGTTGTCGGGCAAAGTGTCGCGCACCGGCCTGGTCGAGGTCGCGATGGGCACCACGATGCGTCGTATCGTAATGGACATCGGCGGCGGCTGCCCCAACGACAAGAAATTCAAGGCCGTGCAGATCGGCGGTCCTTCCGGCGGCTGCATTCCCGACAGCCAACTGGATATCGAGGTGGACTACGAGTCGCTCAAGACCGTGAGCGCGATGATGGGCTCGGGCGGCCTAGTGGTCATGGACGAAGACAACTGCATGGTCAACGTCGCCAAGTTCTTCATGGAATTCGTCCAAGCCGAAAGCTGTGGCAAATGCATCCCGTGCCGTGAGGGTACGCGGCGCATGTTGGAGATCCTCGACAGCATCACCCGGGGGCGGCGTTCGGAAAGCGGCATTCAAGCCCTGGAGCGCTTCAAAGGCGTGATGCATTTGGAAAAGCTGGCCGGAGTGATCAAAGACACGAGCTTGTGCGGCTTGGGGCAAACAGCGCCCAACCCCGTGCTCAGCACGTTGCGGTGGTTCCGCGACGAATACGAGGACCACATTTTCGAGCGGCATTGTGCCGCCGGCGTTTGCGCCGAATTGCTGACCTATACGATTGACGCCGATGCCTGCAAGGGCTGCACATTGTGCGCCGCGCAGTGCCCGGCCGAGGCGATCATGGGCAACAAGAAGGCGCCCCATTACATCTTGCAAGAAAAATGCATCGGCTGCGGCAGTTGCGTGGACGTTTGCCGCTTTAACGCCATCGTGGCGCGGTAAGGAGGCCGGACATGGTACAAATAGAAGTCAACGGAAAAACCATCGAAGCCAAGCCCGGCGAAATGCTGCTGACGACTTTGCGGCGCAACGGCATCAACGTTCCAACCCTGTGCCACATAGAAGGGTTGTTTCCCAGCGGCTCATGCCGCATGTGTGTTGTGGAAGTGGAAGGTCGGCCGGGTCTGGTGCCCAGTTGCGCGTTTCCGGTTTCGCCGGGGCTGAAGGTTAAGACTCACTCGCCCCGCGCGGTCACGGCCCGCAAGACGATCATCGAACTTTTGCTGGCCAATCACCCGGACGATTGCTTGTATTGCGCCCGTAACAACACGTGCGAACTGCAGAAGCTGGCGGCCGATCTCGGGGTGCGGCATCGGGTTTATCACGGCACGAAAAGCGAATATCACATTGATGCGTCGAGCCCGGCAATCGTGCGCGATCCGGCCAAGTGCATTCTGTGCGGCAAGTGCGTGCGGGTATGCGAGGAAGTGCAGGGCGTCTCGGCGATCGAGTTCACCCATCGCGGTTCAAAGACCATCGTCAGCACCGCTTTCGGCGAGGGGCTCAACGTGAGCGCCTGCGTCAATTGCGGCCAGTGCGTGATGGTATGCCCCACCGGCGCATTGCGCGAAAAGAGTTCCATTCGCGAAGTGCTGGCGGCGTTGGCCGACCCGGACAAGCATGTGGTTGTGCAGCATGCCCCGGCGGTTTCGGTCACCGTGGGCGAGTTGCTGGGCGTCAAGCCCGGTCGCGATATCATGGGGTTGATGACGGCTGCGTTCCGGCAGATGGGATTCGATACGGTGTTTGACACTGCCTTCGCGGCGGACCTGACAATCATGGAGGAAGGTTCGGAGCTGGTGCATCGCCTGCAAAACAATGGTCCGCTGCCGATGTTCACTTCGTGTTCGCCGGGGTGGGTTAAATTCGCCGAGCAATTCTATCCGGAATTCCTGCCGAATGTATCCACATGTAAAAGCCCCCAGCAGATGATGGGCGCGATTATCAAGTCCTTCTTCGCCGAAAAGATAGACGTGGATCCCAGCAAGATCTATTCGGTGTCGATCATGCCGTGCACCGCGAAGAAATTCGAAGCCAATCGACCCGAGATGACGCAAAGCGGTCTCTCGGATATCGACGCGGTATTAACGACGCGTGAATTGGGTGAACTGATCACGATGCAGGGCGTTGATATTCACGCGCTGGATCCGCAGAGCGCCGACACCCCGTTCGGCGAGCGCAGCAGCGCCGGCAAGCTATTCGGCGCCAGCGGCGGTGTGATGGAGGCGGCGATCCGCTCGGCACATTACTTGATTACAGGCCGCGAGTTGGAGAACTTGAAAGTGACCGCCGTGCGCGGCATGAAGGGCGTCAAGGAAGCGAAGGTAGAGATCGACGGTCTGGTTGTCGGCGTGGCGGTGGTCAGCGGATTGGGTAATGCGAGGCGGCTGCTGGACGAAATCCGCGCCGGGCGCGACGACCTGCACTTTGTGGAAATCATGACCTGCCCCGGCGGTTGCATTGGCGGCGGCGGGCAGCCCTACCACACGGACGAAGGCTCCGTGCGGGCGCGCATGAAAGCCTTGTACGATATCGATCGCGACGCCGATATGCGGGTATCGCATGGCAACAAATGGATACAGCGCCTGTATGACGAATTCCTGGGCAAGCCCCTGGGGCATAAGAGTCACGAGTTGTTGCATACGAAATACGAAAAGCGGGACGTAATCTGATAATAGGAGCGTAGAACGCGCCATGCATCAAGACGTACCGATTCCGTTGGTCACCACGATCCGCGAACGCTGCCGGAGGTGCTACACCTGCGTTCGCGAATGCCCAGCCAAGGCGATTTGCGTCTCCGACGGGCAAGCCGAGGTGATCCCGGACCGCTGCATCGGATGCGGCAATTGCGTGCGGGTATGCAGTCAGCAAGCCAAGCGCATGCTGCGATCGACCAACCGAGTCAACAATCTGCTTAGTCGCAATGAACCCGTGGTGGCCATCATTGCCCCCAGCTTCCCCGTCGATTTCAGCCATATCGAATACGAACGCTTTGTGGGTATGGTGCGCGCCCTCGGCTTTACCTACGTCAATGAAGTGGCTTTCGGCGCCGATCTGGTAGCCGATCGCTATTCCAAGTTGCTCGACGAGCGTCCGGACGAACGATTCATCGCCATCAATTGCCCGGCGGTTCTTAGCTTCGTCGAGAAGTATTACCCGGGATCGATCGGGAACTTAGCGCCAATCGTTTCGCCGATGGTTGCGACCGCGCGGGTCGTGCGGCGTTTATACGGCGAGAAATTGAGCGTCGTATTCATCGGGCCGTGTCTGGCAAAGAAAGCCGAGGCTTGGGGCGACTATTCGCCCGGGGAAGTCGACGCGGTGCTGACCTTCGGTGAGCTTGTCGAGATGTTCGAGGAACACGGCATCGAACCCGAAGGCGTCGAACCCAGCGATTTCGATGCGCCGCGCGGTGGTGTGGGCATGCTGTTTCCGATCAGTCGTGGTTTCTTGCAGGCTGCGGAAATCTCGGAAGATTTGCTGACCGGGGAAATCGTCGCGGTAGATGGGCGGCGCGATTTTGTCGAGGCGATTCGCGAGTTCGATTCAGGCGACTTGGATGTGCGCTTGTTGGAGGTGTTGGCCTGCAACGGCTGCATCATGGGTCCGGGAACCGTGACCGATGCACCGCTGTTTCGGCGTCGCGCGCGGGTCAGTCGCTATGCGCGTGCCAAACTCGAACGCACCGACATGGAGGAATGGAAAGCGGACATGGAAACGTTCGCCGACCTCAGCCTGCGACGGGAGTTCACCCAATTTTTCCGCAGCTACAATTTGTACAGCATGTTCTACAGCCCGGCGTTTTCCGATCGGGATCTACGCGGGCAATTTTCGGTGGACGACCAGGCCTCGCCGATGCCCTCCACGGATGAGATATCGAAGATCTTGGCGTCGATGGGCAAATTCGAACCCGAGGACGAACTCAATTGTGGAGCTTGTGGTTACGACACGTGCCGGCAACACGCGATTGCGATTCACAAAGGCTTGGCCGAATCGGAAATGTGTTTGCCGTATACGATCGAACAGTTGCGCAAGACAATTAAGGAACTGGACGATTCGCACGAGCAACTCGCCGATACACAGCAGATGCTGATTCAATCCGAAAAGCTGGCGAGCATGGGACAGCTTGCCGCGGGCGTGGCGCACGAGGTGAACAATCCGTTGGGCGTCGTACTGATGTACGCGCACATTTTGCTTGAGGAATGCTCGCAAGAGTCCAAGCTGTATTCGGATCTGAGTTTAATCGTGGAGCAAGCCGACCGGTGCAAGAAAATCGTGGCGAACCTGCTCGATTTCGCGCGGCAAAACCGCGTCGTGTTGTTGCCGACAGATTTGAACGCGCTGATCGAGGCAAGCTTGAAAACCTTGCGTCCGCCGGAGAACGTGAGGATTGAACTTAGGAAGGACCTGAGCGACCCGGAAGTGGAACTCGACAAGGATCAAATCAGCCAGGTTGTTACCAATTTGGTCAGCAATGCGTTCGCCGCGATGGACGCCAACGGCGGCTCGTTGGTCGTGCGCACTTGGGGCGACGATTCACGGGTGCTGATTTCGGTGAGCGACACAGGAATGGGCATTCCCAAAGGCAGTTTGCACAAAATCTTTGAGCCTTTTTATACGACCAAAAAGATGGGCAAGGGAACCGGTTTAGGACTTGCCGTCACCTACGGAATTGTCAAGATGCATCGTGGTGACATTAGGGTTGAGTCCAACAACGACCGCGAAGCCGGCCCGACCGGCACGACGATCACGGTTACTTTGCCGCGACAGCCTACCGCCGCGTAAAGCCTTCGGGCTGCGGTGTGAAATGAGAACCGAACCCGGCGAGAAAAATCGCCGTTGCAGAAGGCAGGTGGATAATGGATCGCAAAACCGTATTGATTGTTGACGACGATGTGGATTATTTGACCCAGATGAGGATCCAGCTTGAGGCGGCCGGATTTACGGTCATTGAAGCCGAGAGCGAAGCTGAAGCAAGCAAAATTCTTGCCGAACAAACGCCCGACATCGCCATCGTGGACTTGATGATGGAGAATATGGACGGCGGATTCGTGTTGTGCCACCGCATCAAAAAGCGCACTCCGCACGTGCCCGTGATTATGGTGACGGCCGTAACAAGCGAAACCGGCATGGAATTCGATACCACCGCCGAGGGTAGCGAAACGTGGCTGAAAGCTGACGCCGTGCTGACCAAGCCGGCGCGTTTTGAGCAACTCAAGCGGGAAATCGACCGACTCTTGACGAACGGGTAGGCATGGAATCACTTCACCTCCTGGTTGTGGACGACGAACTCGGCATGCGCATGGCGGTCTGCCGTGCGTTGGAAGGCTTTACCGTACACATGCCCGAGTTTCAGGGGGTGGCGACGGTCAATATCGATACGGCGGCCAGCGGTGAAGAGGCCGTCGAGAAGTTGCAGTCGCAGGCCGTGGACATCTTGTTGCTTGATTACAAGCTGCCCGGCATTTCGGGTTTGGATGTGTTGGAGAGAATCGGCAAAACCGAGATCGACTGCTTGACCGTCATGATTACCGCGTACGCGTCGTTGGAAACCGCGGTGACCGCCACCAAACGCGGCGCCTACGACTTTTTAGCCAAGCCCTTTACGCCCGGGGAATTGAAATCCGTCGTTCACAAGGCGGCTAAGCACCTTCTGCTGCGTCGCCAGGCGCGCAAGCTGGCTGAGGAAAAACGCCGCGTGCGTTTCGAGTTGACCAGTGTCGTGGCGCACGAACTCAAAGCGCCCCTCGGCGCCATTGAGGGATACCTCTACCTGTTGCGGGACCGCCCGGCGGGTAACGATATCAGTGCCTACGAGACGGCCGTCGAGCGCTCGATCGTGCGTTTGGGCGGGATGCGCAAGCTGATCAACGATCTACTGGATCTGACGCGTTTGGAATCGGGGCAAAAGAAACGCGAGTTGGTGGACGTGGACCTGGCTGAGATTGCCGAGCAAGCCATCGAAACCGTGACGCCCGAAGCGCAGCAGCGGGATATTGCCGTCGAGCTGCAGGCGTCCGGCGATCTGTCGGTCGTGGCCGATCCGGGCGAAATGGAGATTATCTTCAACAACCTGCTGACCAATGCCGTCAAATACAATCGCGACGGCGGGCGGGTCGACGTGCGGGTCGATGGCAGTGGCAAGCGTATCGTGATCGCCGTTCAAGATACGGGCATCGGCATGAGCGAGGACGAAGTGGCCAAGCTGTTCGGCGAATTCGTCCGAATCAAGAACCCCAAAACCCGCAATATCATGGGCACCGGCTTGGGCCTTTCCATCCTTAAAAAAATCGCGGCGCTCTACGGCGGACAGGTGCGTGTCGAGAGTCAGGAGAATATCGGCAGCACCTTCCACGTCACGTTGGACCGCAAGACGCGCCCGCCGGAAAGCGAACCACAGCCCGCCGAGTAGCTGGCGGCTTGCCAACCTCCGGAAAATCCCGCATCGTAAAAACCTGAATTTGGTAGCCTCCTAATAATTGTTTTTTGGACTGGTCCGTGGGGAGAGACCGGTAATGTCGGACGCCAGGAAACTAGCTTCGTTTTTGCAGGGTTTCAATTTCATCGACGACGCCGTACTCGTTTCGATGGACGAAACCGGTGTGGTTTTTTGCAACGAAGCCGCCGAAGGAATGTTGGAACGGAAGGCGGCGGACATGATCGGCCTCGGCATGCCCGAAGTCGTTCCGCTGGCCGGCGTCGACGAGTGGCAAAAAATACTGCGGCGCGTGGAGCGCACGGGGAAGTGGACCGGCGAGTATTATCTCCCGAACGGAAACGGCGCCCGTATTGCCGTGGAATGGTCCGTGAAACGGCTGTCGCCGGTCGGCTTCGAAGGGCGCGGCCATATCGTCATAGCGCGCGACATCACGACAAGAAAAAAAATCGAGCAAGCGCTGCGGGAAAGTGAATCGCGGTGCCGCTTGGTTGCCGACAAAGTCCCCGACATCATCTGGCAGGTCGATACCGACTTAAACCTCACGTTTTGCAGCCCTTCGGCAAGAAGGATGCTCGGATACACGGAGGCGGAGATCGTCGCCGGTGGGCTCGGGCTGTTCATGTCCGAGGAAGCGATCGGTGAAATGCGGCGGCACGCCGATGCGGTCATTCCGGGGACCGGAGAATCACGAAGGCGGCGAAAGGGATGGCGGGCCGAAGTCCTCCATCAGTGCAAAGACGGCCGCGTCATCCAAGTGGAACTGACCGCCAACCCGCTCTTCGATAATGAGGGCAATGTGGTCGGCGCCGTGGGTATTACGCGAGATATCACGGATCGAAAAGAGAAAGAGTCCGAACTGCGCGCGAGTGAAGAGCGTTTTCGGCAGGTCGTCGAAAGCCCAGTCGCAGGGATCGCCGTGCTCGATGACCGAGGAGATTTGATATACGCGAACGGCCGCATGGCGGAGGTGCTCGGATACGAGGTTCGGGAAATGATCGGCCGCCATCTGACCGAGTTTATTGCACCGGCTGCCCGCGAGGAGTTGTTGGAACTCTTTGGGCTGCGACACGAAGGTATCGACCCGACCGAGCGGCATGCTGCGGACGTGTTGTGCCGGGACGGCGAGATTCGCACGCTGGAATTCAGCGCAACCGAGTACAGCGAGGCCGGCGGCGACCCGTACACGCTGGTGCACACGATCGACGTCACCGAACGCCGTCGCGCCGTCTCCGCCTTGCGAGAAAGCGAATCGGCCCTGCGCACGCTACTAAACGCCACCCACGATATCGCGCTGCTGGTCGATCGCGGCGGGGCGATTGAGGCGGTCAATCGGCAATTCCTGCAACAACAAGGGGGCGACGCCAACACATACTTCGGCCGAAACCTGTTCGACTTGACACCCGCTCCGGTTGTCAAATCGCGCCGCAAGCATTTTGCCGAAGTGCTCGAAACAGGGCGACCGGTTTATTACCAAGACGAGGTCAACGGCCATTTCTACTCGCACTCCGTATATCCAGTGCGGGACGAGAAAGGCGGCGTGGTCAAAGTCGGGGTGTTCTCGCACGACGAAACCGAGCGACGCGAGGCCGAGCGCGCCATGGCGTTGAGCGAAAGACGTTTCCGCAGCATCGCCGAAAACGCCCCGGTGGGAATTATCCTCGTGTCGAACGGCGAAGTCGTATACACCAACCGCGAAGTGCAGCAGATTTCCGGCCGCACGCACGAAGAGTTGCGCGGGTTCGGCGTTCTGGCGGCGATGGTGCCCGAAGAGCACGAACGGCTCATACAATTCGTTCGGCAGGTGCGCGAAAAAGGCGAACTGCCCGCGCAATTGCTGCTTTGGGTGGAACGTAAAGACGGGGAAAAGCGATTTGTGCGATGCCAGTTCGTCTCGATGGCCGACCCCCCGGATTTGCTCAACCGCCTCGTCGTCGTTACGGATCTGACCGATATCCACCATGCGCGGCGCGCCTTGGAAGAAAGCGAAGAACGCTATCGCATGCTGATCGAGTGGTCGCCCGAGGCGATCATCGTGCACCGAAACGGCGAATTTTTGTTCGTCAATCCCGCGGCCGCAAAGCTGTACGGCGCCGAGAAGCCGCGAGATTTGTTGGGGCACAACGTGATGGACGTCGTTCATCCGGAGGATCGGGAGATCATCGCCCAACGCTGGTCCGTCATTTTCAATGAGCGCCGCAAGGTACTGCCGACCGAGACGCGGGGTGTGCGCTTGGATGGCTCGGTGATCGACGTCGAGGCCGTCGTTGTGCCGATCGACTACGAAGGCGAACCGGCGGCGCTGGCGTTGATCCGCGACATCAGCGAACGAAAATGGGCCGGCAACGAGATACGCCGCAGCCAGGAAAGGCTGCAGGCGATTTTCAACAACGCGGCCACCGCGATCTGCGTTATCGATCACGAACAGCGTTTCGTGCAGGTCAATAACAAGTGGTTGGAGGTGATGCAATACTCGCGGGATGATGTACTGCGGTTACTAATCGAAGACGTGCTGCCCGCCGAAGACCGTGAACTGGGCCGCGAGCGGGCGCAGCAACTACTGGACGGCGTGCTCGCCGATATGCGCTTAGAGCTCCGTTTCGTGCGGCGTGACGGCTGCGCGATTTGGGCTGATTTGTCAATTAACACACTGCGGAACGAACGCGGAGAGGTCGAGGCGCTCATCGGTGTCGCGGTGGATATCACCGAACGAAAGCGGGCCGAACAAGCGTTACAGCTTAGCGAAGAGCGGTACCGCATCATTTCCGAAATGACCTCCGATTACGCCTATTCTTTGCGGATTTCCGACGATGGTGAACCAGTCTTTGAATGGGTCACCGAAGCCTTCTACCGCACGACCGGCTACGCGCCGGAAGACATCTCGTTTACCGCGTCGTGGCAACGTATCGTTCACCCCGACGACGCCCACTTAGCGGTGGCCCATGCCGAGCGCTTGATGTCCGGCAACGCGGACACGACCGAATTACGCATCAAAACGAAGACGGGCGAAGTACGCTGGCTGCGATTGACCGGCCGGCCGATCATCGAGCAGAAAGAGGGGCGTGCGGTGCGCATGTACGGCGCGGCGGAGGACATCACCACACGCCGGCGTTTCGAGCAGGCGCTTCGCGATTCCGAAGCGGAGAAAGCGCTGATCCTCAGTTCGGTGTCCGAAGAGATCGTCCACTTGGACGGCGATTTGCGCGTCGTGTGGGCCAATCAAGCGGCCTTGGACCGC
Organism: Candidatus Lernaella stagnicola; assembly: GCA_030765525.1. NCBI lineage: Bacteria > Candidatus Lernaellota > Candidatus Lernaellaia > Candidatus Lernaellales > Candidatus Lernaellaceae > Candidatus Lernaella > Candidatus Lernaella stagnicola. The sequence goes on along the minus strand of JAVCCK010000044.1, from coordinate 93,271 downwards.
AATGGAATGCCGGCCGACGAGATGGTGGGCCGCCAGTGCAGTGAAATCTGGTTGGAACGCCGACATGTCTGTGATTGCTGCCCGACACGCCTGGCGCTATCGACCGGGAGGCCGCAGCGAGCCGATGTCTATTCGATGGGCGACTCCCGTGTGTGGCGTATTGAATCGAACCCGGTACTGGACGAAACGGGGGCCGTGGTGGGCGTGGTAGAGGTCGGCGACGAAATCACGCAACAACATCGCGCGGAGGAAGCGGCGCGTATGCACGAGCAGCAGATGATCCAGGCCGACAAAATGATCACCCTGGGCCATCTTGTCTCCGGCGTGGCGCACGAAATCAACAATCCGAACCAGTTTATCGTGGCCAACGTCGGCCCCTTGCGGACCATCTGTCACGATGTGCTGCCGCTGCTGGATCGCTACTGTGAAGAACACGGCGATTTTTTACTGGCGGGTCGCAACTACTCGGTGCGACGCGAACAGATGGCGATCATGTTCGTCAACATTATTGAAGGGAGCAAGCGCATCAAGGCGATTGTCGATGAATTGCGCGACTACGCCGGCGGTCGACCGAGTCAGGTCAAACAGCCGGTGGAGGTCAACGAGGTCGTCCGCTCGGCCATCGAATTGCTGCAAAACATGATCAAGAACGCCACGCACGAATTTCGCGTGGAGTACGGCGACGATTTGCCGTCGGTCCAAGGCAGTTTTCAGCGTTTGGAGCAGGTCGTGATCAATCTGCTGCAAAACGCGTGTCAGGCGGTCGCCGACGACGAAACGCCCATCGTCCTATCAACGCACGAGAATCCGAAAGGCGATATTACGATTGAAGTCAAAGACGGCGGCGTCGGCATCGCCGAGGAAGATCTGGTCCACATCATCGATCCCTTCTTCACGACCAAACGCAGCGCCGGCGGCACCGGCTTGGGGCTGTCGATCAGTGCCAAGATCGTCGCCGATCACAACGGCCGGTTGGAATTCGAAAGCAAACCGATGCGGGGGACCGTGGCGACCGTCACGCTGCCGCCGATGAAACCGGCCCACCGGAAGGGGGAAGCGTAGATGCCGCATACGGCGTATCCAAGCCTGCCGATTCTGATCGTGGATGACGAGATCGCCGCGATTAACGGATTCACATTCACGCTGGAAACAGCAGGTCTCACGCGAACGGTAGGCTGCCAAAACAGCGCCGAGGTGATGGGCCTACTGGCCGAACAGGAATACAGCGTCGTGTTGTTGGATTTGTCGATGCCGGGAAAATCGGGCGAGAAACTATTGCACGAAATCGTCGCGCAGTATGCGGACCTGCCGGTGATCGTCGTCACGGGCGTCGATGATGTCGACACGGCCGTGAAGTGCATCAAAGCCGGGGCTTTCGACTACATGGTCAAACCCGTGGAAGAGGGCCGGCTGGTCACCGGCGTGAAACGCGCCATCGAACTAAGGGAATTGCGCCGCGAATACTTGTCTTTTCGTAAGCGCGTGTTGGCCGGTGATTTGGAAAATCCAGAAGCCTTTGCCGGAATTATCTGCCGAAACGCACAGATGCAATCAATCTTCCAGTACGTGGAGACCATCGCGCAATCCTCGATGCCGGTTCTTATCACCGGCGAGACGGGCGTCGGCAAGGAACTGATCGCACGGGCCCTTCACCGGTGCAGCAAAGCCACCGGCGAGATGATTACGGTGAACGTTTCGGGTCTGGACGACAACATGTTCTCCGACACGTTATTCGGACATTTGCGGGGCTCGTATACCGGCGCCGACCGCGCCCGTGACGGCCTCGTGCAAGCGGCTGCCAAGGGCACGCTCTTCCTGGACGAGATCGGCGAATTGCGGCCGGAAAGCCAGGTCAAGTTGCTGCGCCTATTGCAGGAGCGCGAATTCTTCCCGCTGGGCGCCGACGTGCCGCGGCAGTCCAACGCCCGAATCATCGTGGCCACCAATCGCGACTTGGAGAAAATGAAAGCCGAAGGCGCGTTTCGTAGCGATCTCTTCTACCGCCTACAAACGCATCACGTTCATATCCCGCCCCTGATCGACCGGCTCGACGACCTGCCGTTGCTGGTCGACCATTTTCTCCAGAAAGCGGCGGACGAATTGAACAAACCCAAGCCGACACCGCCGCGCGAACTGAATTCACTTCTGGCCACATACCATTTTCCCGGGAATGTTCGCGAACTTGAATCGATGATCCTGGATGCCGTGAGCCGCCATAAATCGCGCATGCTGTCGATGAAACAAATCAGCGAATACATTGATAAAAGACGTAGCGCCCAAGGTGAAATGCCGCCGCCGGAAGTCGCTCAGGGGCAGAGTCCCTTCGCGCTTTTTGAACAGCTACCCACCCTTAAAAAGGCGCAGCAATTACTCATCGACGAAGCCATGCGGCGTGCCGGACAGAACCAGACTCTCGCCGCGAAATTGTTGGGAATCTCGCAACCCGGGCTGAGCAAAGCGATCAAGCGCCAGCTGGACTAGCCGCAATACTACGTGTCAAAAGGGATATGACAAAAGTTATACCTCTGCTTTCGCAATAAAAAATAACTATTGAGAACAAAATCGAATCTTGGCCACAGCTCGAGATCAATCACTTTTGTTATGAGGGTTTGATTCGAGCCGGCGTTCGCACAATCAAGAAAATAACAGGAATTATCCGACAGTTATTCTTTTGTCCCGGAACGTGGAACGGTGATTGCACAAAAAACGAGTAAATCGTATCGGACACGCGACGGCGAATTGGATTCCTGCGGTAGGAAGGCGGGGAGCAGGCGGTTACCCGTCTGCTCCCAGTTGGTCGTGGCGACACGGTCGAACGCTCTTAAAAAGAGATTCGTTTTTTGGAGAATGGGTAGAGAAGATAGGATCTTTCCCTCCATTGGACCGGTAACGGTTACCCTTTAGGAGTCAGGGGCGGGCGCGGCGTATGTCGCGTCCGTTCTGTTTTTTAAACGCGAACGAAGGCGGTACGGGGCGACCGACTCCCGCAAGAATCCCATTATCAACCATGCTGTGGAACGACCGTGAAATCGACGGCGAAATTGTGTTATCAATAGGCGGTTTGTTGGGACTCCATCCGGCACCGAAATCAGCAGAAAGGAAACGAGCTGTGCAAATCTCCGGAACCTTTACCATCGATGCCCCGGTCGAAGCCGTTATGGCCGCGATTCGCAACCCGGAAATGATCGAGGAAAGCGAAAAAAGCCGTGACGCGCTGAACGTGGAAATCAGGGATCTGATCCAAACCGACGCCGAACACGACTTCGAAATCCACGTCGACGCGTATGCCATCGGCTTGACCGGCGTGGATAAAAGCACTGTGGAACACAACCTGACCATCGTTCAGTGGAACCTGGCGACGCGTGTCGGAACCTGGGTATGGAAGGGCGGCGGCAAGCACGCGAAGCGCGTTACAATTTCCGGCGCCTATCGTCTGACCGAGAAGGGCGGCAAAACCGACATGGATCTGACCGTCGACATCGAGATTCCGATTCCGGTCGTCGGGAAAAGGATAGCGGGCAAAGTGGCCTCCGAGTTCGAAAAGCAATGGCTGCCCTACGCGGCCCGCGTCGAGCGTTGGGCGAAGAAGGCTTAGTCCGCTACACTGCATTCCGCGCCGCGAAGTGAATCGCCGACTAACGGAGGAACGACATGAACCCGATGCCTGCCGATCTAAGAGAACTCGCCGAACTCGTCGCGCCGACGCGTTCGGTGCTGACGGTGTACCTGAGCCCCGAGGGGCAGCGACGCGACCTGGAAAAGCGTCTGGCTGCCTACCGCGAACTACTGGCCGGCGAACGGCCTGAAAGCCAAGACCTAGCGGCGAACGTTGCGCGACTCGCTTCGTTCCTGGATGAACGCGCCGCCGGCACCGCGGTGCTGTTCGTGGCCGCCGCGTCCCTCGACTACTTTCGCGGCTGGACGCTTCCCCGGTTGCGGGTCCCCATGGTATGCCACGTCGATTCCACGCCGCTTATTTCCCCGCTGGCCGAGACCTTCGATGAATTCGAAAATTACGCCGTGGTCGTTGCCGATAACCGCGTCGCGCGAATTTTCCTCGTCGCCGGCGGACGTCACGTCGATGAAAGCCGCGTGCGGGGCGACATCAAAAACCACGTGCGCAAGGGCGGGTGGTCGCAGCAGCGGTACGAACGCCGCCGCGACAAGCAGATCGGCCGGTATGCCGACGAGGTCGTCGAGCATTTGCGCGCGTTGGCGCAGGCGCAGGAGTTTTCCCGTCTCGTGCTGGTGGGCGGCAAGGAAGCGGTCGCGGAAATCGACGCCGCTTTGCCCCATGAACTCGCCGGCATGGTCGTAGGCGAAAAGGCGCTTGATTTGCGCCAAAACGAAACCGTCATGGAACGCGAAATATTCGATTTGGTCACCGCCGCCGAACGAAGCGATGAAGCGGACCTATGGCGCCGCATCAAGGGCGAATACCTGCGCGGCGGTTTGGCCGTCGCGGGCGGGCGCGATGTCCTGGACGTCTTGCGCCAAGGGCGGGCGGCGGCGTTGATCGTGAATCGGGATTCTCAGCAACAAGTCAGCCGTTGCGGAGATTGCGGTGCGACTTTCTTGCCGATCGGCGAGGGGTGTCCAGCCTGCAATTCGAGCGAGGCCTTCGATGTGCCGCTGATCGAGGCCGTCACCGAACTGGCCGTGCAAACCGGCGCCGAAGTGGAATACGCCGATCCCATTCCCGCCTTGGCGAAGCTCGGCGAAGTCGCTGCCTTGCTCCGGTGGTGAGGGCCGGCGACGTTGACCGCTCACGATTGAGAAACGCCCAACGAGCCCGTATACTAGGCAAAATTCATCGCGACCGAGCCCACAAACAGAGGATACCATGCAACGAAGTGCCGCAATCGTCGTTTGTTTTGTCCTGCTCGCCGCGGGCTTTGCGGCGGCCGAACCCGACCCGCCGATCAACGGTTACTTGCACGAGGTGGACGGCACCGAGGTCCTCCACGTGTGGGGAAGCCACTACGAAATGGGGTACGCCTACGGGCACATCAAGGGCGATGAAATCATCGAGTTAATGCACGGCTACATTCTGCACCTGCTGCCGCCGATGCTATATGACATCGTCCATGAAATCGTGCCGCTGCTGTTCGTCATGCCGCAACCTTATGCCGAAGAAGTGACCGGCATGATCGATGGCATGCACGACGCCGGGGCCGACACCTTCATCCCCTCGTTGGGCAGGCAATTCGATGCCGCGGACCTGCTTTTGTGCAACGCCGTGGGCGATATCGGCGCGATGGGCTGCAGTACTCAGGTGGCTTGGGGAGACGCGACCGCCGCCGAGCCGCTGGCCGGGGGAGAAACCGTCGCGGTGCGCAACCTCGATTGGACAACCGCCGGTCCCAATCCTTTTCTGCTTCCCGAACGCACGTTGGTGGTCGTCTATTCGCCGACCGACCCGCCGGGTCAAAGCGTGGCCAGCGTTACGTTTCCAGGTTATTTCGCGTGTCTCTCCTGCATGAATGAAAGCGGCGTGACGGCCTTGGTCAATATCGCGCACAACGGCGTGCCGCTGTGGGAAAACAATTTCACGCCATGGTTCGTGCCGGTCGGCATCGCGTTGCGTGAAGCCATGCACGCCGACACCGGCGACGCCACAGAGTTGGACGAGTTGATCGCCCACGTGTCGCGTCGCCGACGCAGCGGCGCCGTGGCGATCAACCTGGCGTTTCCCTTCGATGGCGAAAACGATCCCGGTCTCGTGCTGGAAGTCGACAACGGTGGGGCGACGCCGCGTTGGGCGAGTGACGAACCGCGCCTGCCGCCCGACGTAGTGATCTCGACCAACCATTTGCGCAAACTGCGTGAAGCGGAAAAATGCCGACGCTACGAAACGATGATCGACGGCATCGATCGTCTCGACGGGCAAATGACGTTGGCGGACATGTGGGCGATCGAGGCGGCGGTCGTTCAGGACTACTTCCTGTCCACGACGGTCCAAACGATGTATTTCCTGCCCCATCGCCGCGAGATGGGAGTATCTTTCTCCGCCGACGGAGTGTATTCGCCGTTCATCGAGCCATCTGTGTTGACGTGGGATGATTTGTCGGAATTGCCGGCGGGAGTCGACATCGACGATGATGACGAGGAACCCGACGCGGTTGAGGATGAAGACGACGATGCCGATGCGGGATGCGGCGCCCCGAATTGACGCCTGCGGGCTCTTTTCTTTGCCGATTCGCGCGACTATCTTTAATGCGCGTTGACCAACCGCCGACATCCATCGGAGCCGGCGAATCGTCCGTGCGGGACTCGACGGTTGTCACGACGGAGTGCGCCACGTGGAAGAAGAGACATTACTAATCGGCCTGGGTAGCATTTTGGTGCTCGGGATTACCGCCCGCTGGCTGGCGTGGCGTCTGCACCTGCCGTCGATTCTGCTTTTGTTGCTGGTGGGCTTTCTTGCCGGCCCGGTCACCGGCTTCCTACACCCCGACGAACTGCTGGGTGAATTGCTGTTCCCCGTCGTTTCGCTGGCGGTCGCCGTCATTCTCTTCGAAGGCGGCATGAGCCTGAAGATCAAGTCGCTGCGGGAGGACGGCTTCACCATTGCGCGACTCGTGACGATCGGCGCCCTGATTACTTGGGGTCTCGGCACGTTGGCGGCGCGGTACCTTTTGAATTTTGAATGGGGTATGGCGACTTTGTTGGGCGCGATTTTAATCGTGACCGGTCCGACGGTCGTGATTCCGCTCTTGTTATACATACGCCCGGTCGGCCGCATCGGTTCCATCGCCAAATGGGAAGGGATCGTCAACGATCCCATCGGCGCGATCATCGCCGTGCTGGTTTATGAAGCGCTGATTATTGGCGCGGAGAAAGCCTCGGCTTGGTTCGTGGTGTTGGGTTTGACCAAAGCGTTCCTGTTCGGCGGCTTGCTGGGCGCAGCGGGCGCGGTGCTGATCGTCATATTGATGAAGCGGCATTGGTTGCCCGATTTGTTGCAGGAGCCGGTCGTGCTTATGACGGCCATCGGCGTGTTCATCGGCGCGAACGTCGTACAGGCCGAATCGGGTCTGCTGGCTGTCACGGTGATGGGTATTGTGCTGGCCAACCAGTCGCAAGTTTCGGTCAAACACATCATCGAATTCAAGGAACGACTGCGGGTTCTGTTGATTTCCGGCCTTTTCGTGCTGTTGGCGGCGCGGCTCCAATTCGCGCACATGAAGCTGCTGGGGTGGGGCAGCGTCGCGTTTCTGGTTTTCTTGGTGTTAATCAATCGTCCGGCGATGGTGTTCCTGTCGACCATCGGTTCGCGATTGAACTGGCGCGAAAAAATATTTCTTTCATGGATGGCGCCGCGCGGGATTGTTGCCGCTGCAGTGGCCTCGTTGTTCGCGCTGGAACTGGCTGACCGCGGCTATGCGCGGGCCGACGAATTAATGGCCCAAGTGTTCTTCGTGATCGTCGCGACGGTCATTTTGTACGGCGTTACCGCAGCGCCGCTGGCCCGACGGCTACGCCTCGCCCAGGCCATGCCGCAAGGCGTGCTGTTTGTTTCGGCTCACGATTGGGTGCGCGAAATCGCCAAAGCGATCCGCAATGAAAACATCCAAGTCGTGTTGGTGGATACCAACCAGAGCAATGTTCTGGCCGCAATGCGCGAGGGGCTCGACGCCTACCACGAAAACATCGTTTCCCTGCAGGCTATCGACAATGTGCCTCTGCACGGCGTCGGACGGCTGTTTGCGCTGACCCGCAACGACGAAGCCAACGCGCTGGCTGCGCTGCGTTTCACGGAGCTATTCGGCCGATCTGAGGTCTATCAAATCACGCCGCATACCGACTTCGACGGCAGTCCCACTACCGATTCCCCGAAACACCTTCGTGGCCGGTTGCTGTTTCATCGCGCGGCGACGTACGAGAACATCGGGCGACGCTTTGCGCACGGCGCCCGCGTCAAGACCATCCAACTGACCGAAGACTTCGACTACCAGGCCTTCCTTAACACCTATGGCGAGCATGCAATGCCCTTGGCGATCATCACGATGGATCGGAAATTGCTGCCCTTCACCGCCGTGACGCCGCCGACGCCGCAGCCGGGACAAAAGGTGCTGGCGTTAATCGATCCGGTCTAGGTTAAATCTTCTCGATATGCTCGCTGATCCAGCGGTCGACCCGCCGCCACTGTTCGAACAACCACTCGATGCGCGCCGCAGTCTCGGTGGGAATATCTTTGAATGGCACGCGCCACATATTGATGTGAATTGTGCGGCCGACCAGCGCGCCGTTGATCAGGTTGTATAAACGGTTGGCGATTTCGAAACCGACGTGCGTGCAGAAAACCGCGTCCATTCCGGGGTTGCCTTCCAGAATCGCCAGCGCACCGCCGAGCCGGGGAGGCAGCACGTGTTTCAGGGACTCGGCACGCTTTAGCGCCGCTTCGTTGCCGCGTTCTCGAAGCCGGCGCAGGATACCGTCTCGTTTCCGGTGGGAAAAACGCGTTCCCTCCGGGTAGATCATCACGCCTTCGTCCGGAGCGACATCGGCGGTCATGGCGTGGAGGATATCGGTCTCGCGCGTGGTGTTCTGGGAGTCGCGCCGCACGAAATAATTCGGCAGTCGATTGCCGCCGATATCCAGGCAGGCATCCCACAAAAGGTCGCGTTTCATCACATACCGCAGGCGCATGCGTTGCTGCACCAGGAACAACTCGGCCGGCAAAATCGTGTCCGGCATCGCCGCGTGGCGAAAGAAAACGAGTATCGGACCAGGCGTTGCAACTTCGAAGTTGTCCACGATCAGGTTCAGCCGATAAATGCGCCGACCGACTTGCCACAGCCACTTCGCCCACCATCGTTGTATCGTGTAATTCCAGTCGAGGAATTGGCGGCGATTCACCCCGGCCCACACGCCGGAAAACAACCACGCGGCGAATAGGGCAAGGATGCCGGCGAACTCGGCGCCGAAATACATGAGTAGAAAGGCGTACGCGCGCAGGGCCGACCACTTGTCGCGACGAATGAGGTCGACGATGGCGACGATCGGAATCACCACCGGCGCGATAAGCCAAATGACCACCGTGCCGACGAGGTAACCGGGGATAGTGATCGCCCGGCGGCCCCACCGCTGCCAAAACGATTCATTGTGCCATGCGGCGCGTGAGCCGACGGCAATCTCCGTGGAAGCCGGCGGGTGTTGGTCACTCATGATTAATTACTCCGCCATCGAGCCGAATCGACATGCAGTCGAAGGCTATTACAGTGCCGCAGTTCAAACCTTAGGTGAAGGGTGCGACGAGCTTGCGAAAACGCTTATCCCACCCGGCATAGGACTGCAACTTCGGAAAGTTTTCAAAATGCCGCGCCACAAGGGTCGCGCGCAAAAACGCCGCGGCATACTTACGCGCTGTCCACATCTGCCGCGACAATCGAGCCAGGGGGAGAGCCCAATCGGTGATCGGCTTCTTCACCTCATAATTGTAGAAGGTCTGACGCAAATCGTCGGCACCGAACATACCCGCGTCGTACGCGGTAATCAACTCCCGGTCGGTCAGTTTGATTAACGACAGGCCCATCGCCAGCAAAAAAGCGAATTTCGCGCCCTGGTCGGTGAAGTACCGGCGATTGATCTCCCACAGCGCGCGACGGTCCGCCCCGGCCCGCAACGCCGCGGGAGCTTCTTCGGCGGCGATCTTCGCCAGGTTCATACCCGAAGCGATGCCTTCGCCGTTGAAGGGCTTGTTTGTCGCGGCCGCGTCGCCGATCACGATGAGGCCGTCGTCAACCAAGGTGGGCGGCGGGAAGGAATAAGGAATGGTGCCGGCCACGCTGCGCTCCACTTGCGTCGAACCCGGGAAAAGGCGCGTCGTCCACTCGTAATGCGCGGCCTCAAGGGTTGTCAAAGGCACGTTATTGCCCATGCCGACGATCCAGTTATCCGGGTAACGTGCTGTCCAGGAATTGGTTCCGAGGTAGGAATGAATGCCGTCGCCGGGCTTTGTCTCGGCATCGCGCCAGTACTGCATGAACACGGTAAACGCTTTGTCACAACCCGGATAGTTCATCGCCGGCATCTTCCGGCGCGCGAAACGATGCAATCCGCTGGCGTCCACGACGATGGCCGCTCGATACTCTTCGCTTCGCTCGCCGTGCTGCACCGCGACCCCGACGACTCGACCGTTCTCCACCAACAGTCGCCGCGCTTCCCGGCCGAAGCGAAAGACAGCGCCGGCTTGCTTTGCCAAGCGTCGCAAGTCGCGGATAAACACGTTCAGGTCCAACGCCCATGTCTCGATGCCGTCTACCCAAACGTGTTTGTCGGGGTCCGGCGTGTGCACCGTGATGCCGGGGTAGGTGCAGACGAGGTCTTTCTTCTTGGGAAGCGGCACCTCCGTGCGATCAAAGGCCACGCGTTCAAAATGGAATAAGCCGATGTCGGAGGGCGGCTGTTGGGCCGTGCGTCGCTCCAAACACCGAACATGCAGCCCGGCTTGCGCCATGCGCCAAGCGGCGTATGTACCAATCGGGCCGGCTCCTATCACGAGTACGTCACTGGTTTCGGTCTTCATGATTATCTCAGTTGGTTTTACGTTGGCTGTGAAAATCGACGCAATATCATACCATAGCACCGCTGCTTGTCAGCGCCGGTTAGCGATTCTATAGTCCGCTTTTTCGCGTCCTTTCGCAAAGGAACACAAGTGGAACCGAACACCGCCACGCAAACGCCGGTCAAGGACAACGGTGTCGTCACGCCGCACTCGGGAAGCGTGCGCGAAGTGCTGCTGATGTCGGGTCCGCTGGTTGTCGCTTTTTTATCCTTTTCGCTGATGAGCATTGTCGACACGCTGATTATCGGGCGCGTCGGCACGTTACAGCAGGGCGCGGTCGGCCTGGGCGGCATGCTCGCATGGATGCTCGGCACGATCTTCACGGGCACGATGACGGTCATCAACACCCTGGTGGCGCAGGACCATGGCGCGGGCCGCTACGCGAATTTGCGACGCCACGTGCATGTGGGCTTACTTTTCATCGGACCCTTTGTCGCCCTCATCTGGCTGGTCGTGCCCTACATGCCGCAGTTGATTGAGTTGTTCGGTACCGACCCGGCCGTCGCCGGTTACGCGGATCTCTACATTTCCATCCGGTTGCTGGCGATGCCGCTGCTGCTGGCTAATTTCGCGTTTTCGAGCTTTTTGCGCGGGCTGGGAGACATGCGCATGCAGATGTTCGTCACGGTCGCGGCGAACCTCATCAACGCGGCGTTGTCGATCGTGCTCGTGTTCGGCTACTTCGGCCTGCCGCGAATGGGTGTGGCGGGCCTGGCGATCGGCAGCGTCCTGGCCGCGATGTGCGAAACCGCCATGTACATGAAGAACTACTTTAGCCGGGCGAACCACGATCGCTTCCAAACCCGCACGTGGCTGCGACCGACGCTCGCCGATATCGGGCAGTTTATGAAAATCGGCCTGCCGATCGGCCTGTCGTGGTTTTTCGACATCCTCGGCTGGACCTTTTTCACCGTGTTCGCCTCCACACTCTCGCCCGTGGACCTGGCGGCGCACACCATCGTGTTTCAACTCCTGCACCTGAGCTTCCTGCCGACCGCCGCGGTGTCCGTCGTGGCCACCACGCTCGTCGGGCAGTACCTCGGCGCCCGGCGTCTGGATCTCGCCGAACGCGCCGCGCGTCGGACGTTATGGGTGGGCGTCGGCTACATGGCGTTTGCCGGCATGATGATGATCCTGTTCCGCCGACCCTTGATCGGCCTGTTCAATCCCGATGTCGCCGTCATTGCTGTGGGCGCGAAAATCGCGATCGTCGCCGGTATCTTCCAGCCCGGCGACGGTTTGTGGATGGTCATCTCGGGCGTGTTGCGCGGCGGGGGCGACACGCGCTTTCCCATGATTGCGATTCTGCTCTCGAGTCTTTGTGTGTTCGTGCCGGCGGTGTATTTGCTCGGCTCCCACTACGGCATCCTCGGCGCGTGGTTGGGCGCGTTGGTTCACGTGTTCTTCTTCGCCGTCGTGATCAGCCTGCGCTACCGGCAAGGCCGTTGGAAAAAGGCGCTCGTCTGAAAAGCGCTTTGTCTTTTGCGTAAATTCGGCTAAGAAAATGATCATGAGCGCGCCTTCGATCGAAAAACCGCACCTCGTGCCCGTCGCCCTTGTCGCGGCGGTGGCGGCGATTTCCTTTGCGGCGATTTTCTTCCGCCTCGCCTCGCCGACCCATCCGGCGATTGCCGCGGGCGTTCGCTTGGCGGTGGCGGCGGTTCTCTTGCTGCCCTGGACCGTCCGCGCCGCGCTACGCGGCAAGCTACGGGGACCGCTTTTGACCCATGCAGTCGTGGCCGGTCTTTTTTACGGCCTGCATTTCGGGGCATGGGTGACTTCGCTGACGATGACCTCCATTGCCGCGTCGGTGACCTTGGTGACAACCACGCCGCTGCTGCTGGCCGTGGCGGGCGTCATCACCGGCCGGGACAAACCGACCGGCCGCTTGTGGCTGTTGCTTGCCTTGGCTTTCGCAGGGTTGCTGATCCTCGGCGGCGGCGACCTGCGTGTCGGTTGGACGGCGCTGGCGGGCGACGGCCTGGCCTTGGCGGGCGCGGTGGCGATGGCCGGGTACATGCTGACCAGCCGCCGGCTCGGTAAACGGTTGGATTTGTGGGCATTTTCCGGCGTGGCGACCGCCGTGGGAGCGGTAACCCTGCTGGGTGGTGCGGCCCTGTGCGGCGTACCGCTTAGCGTGCCCTCGTGGTCGGCCTTTGGGTACTTGGTCTTGGCGGCGCTGCTGCCGCAACTGGTGGGGCATACGATTATCACGTGGAGCCTGCGTTACACCAAGCCGATGGTCGTGGCGTTGGCGGTGCTCGGGGAGCCGGTGGGCGCGACGATCCTGGGCGTCCTGTGGCTCGGTGAAGCGGTCGCGCCGTGGGTGGCAGTCGGATGCGTGATAACCTTGGCGGCCGTCGGCGCGGCAATTGTCAGCCACCGGATTGAACCGGTCGCGTAATTGCGGAAAAGTGAAGCGAGCCAAAACGAAGGATGAACGATGAACAGATGGAAACCAAAGCGATACGCGTGGGTGTTGATGTTGCTTCTCGTATGCGTTCTCGGCAGTGCCTGCGGCGCTTCCGACGATGACGACAGCGACACATTCGATGTCGACGACGATGTTAACAATGACGATGACGACACCAACGACGACACGATTGGCGATGACGACGACACAATTGGTGACGACGACATTGACGACGACGATAATGACGATGATGACAACGATGATAATGACGATGATGACAACGATGATAATGACGACAATGACGACAACGATGATAACGATAATGACGACGACACCGCGCCGCCCGCTTGCGAGCAATACGCATCGCCGCAGATCTTCGGACGCCTGGGCGCAGAGGATTTGACCGAGACCTCGGGCTTTGCTGTCAGCCTGAAAAACCCCGGCGTGCTGTGGGCGCAAAACGATTCGGGCGACGGACCTTATCTCTACGCGATGGATCTGGAAGGCAACTACCTGGGTCGCGTTGAGCTCGACGGCGCCACGGCGGTCGATTGGGAAGACATGGCCGTCGGCCCTTGCGACGAGGACGAGTGCCTCTACGCGGGCGACATCGGCGACAACGGCGCGAGCCGCACCGACTGCCTGGTGTACCGCGTGGTCGAGCCGGACGTTGATCCGCTCGTGCCCTTCGGGAATATGTTGTTGGCGACTTGGGAAGCGTTCCCGTTCACGTATCCGGACGGGCCGCGCGACGCCGAAGCCCTGGCCGTGCATCCCGACGGGGATGTCTACGTGTTTTCGAAGTACCCCTTCGGCACGAGCGAGATGTACGTTTTTCCTTCGCTGGCGGCTGATGATCCGGTCGAGCTGGTTCATTTGGGCGATCTGGACAGCGGCGGCGGCATCGCTACGGTGACGGGGGGCGACATTCATCGCAACGGGCGACGCCTCTTGCTGCGCACCTATTTGACGGCGATCGAGTGGCGGCTGCCGCTCGGGGAACAATTCGACGACATCGCGCTGGTCGGCGAGCGCGACGTCGTACCCACCGGCCTGGAATTGCAGGGCGAGTCGATCGCGTTTGTGCCGACCGACGGCAACTACGTGCACGCCTCGGAAGGCAGGCATACGATCATTTATCGCATTCCTTGTCGGTAGGCGCGCGTCATTCCATAGGCAGCCACCGCCATTTCGTATACCATGAGGCAAAACGACGATAAGGTCAGGAGTGTCCGTGAACTTGCGTTGTGTAACTCCGCGAGGACTCGTCGAATTCGATGCGACGGAACTACTCGCTCGCGCGGCGGGCTACGCTTTCGTTCACCTCGACGCTGGGACCGGCGACGCCATGTTTCCCTACCGCTTAGCCCGGTCGGCCCCCGACACCTTGTGCCTCGCGTTGGACCCGGTGGCTGACAACATGAAGAAAGTGGCGTCGCGCCTCGGTCGCAAGCCGGCCCGCGGCGGCGTCGAGAACCTGGTGCTGCTGATCGGCGGTCTCGAGTACTGGCCGCCGGCCTTGTTCGGCCTGGTCGGTCGCTTGACGATCAACTTCCCGTGGGGCGCGTTGCTGCGCGGTGTCGCCGAGGCACGCCCGGAAATCATGCGCCCGGCCGCCGCCTTGCTCACTCCCGGCGGCGAATTCGACATCCTGCTCAACATGCAGGTCTTCGGCGACGACCCGTTGCGCGAACGCCTCGACTTACCGTCCCTCACCGAAGAATTTGTCGATGAGCGACTGCGCGAACGCTACGCCGCCTTCGGTTTGGAAATCACCGACCGGCGATTGATCGGCGACGAGCCGCTCCCCGCACGCACGACCTGGGGCGGTCGCTTGACCCGCGGGAGCCGCCGCGCCACGCTGCGGATTCAAGGGCATCGGAGGGACGAAAATGACTGACGAGGTCCAAAAGGCATACGGCGAAGCGACGATTGTCGTGATGCCCGAAAACCCCGACGACCTGACGGTGCGGGCGCTGGCCGTATTGCGCGCTGCGCAGATGGTCGCTGCCGCCGATTTCGAACGCGCCGCCCGGTTGCTGCGCCACCACGACATCAAGCAAATCGTGACGCGCCCGGTGCTAAAAGCGGTTTTACGCCGCCTCGCCGCCGGTGATAACGTCGCGCTGCTGTTGGCCGGTCCGGACGACCCCACAGGAGGCCTCGTCGCCTCGGTCGACGACGCCGGATACCGCGTCACCGTGCTGCCGGCCGTTTCACCCCTGGCCGGCATGCTTCCCGCCGCCGGTTACGGCACGAGCCGGGTCAACGTATTGGGCCGGTTGCCCAGCGGGGCCAAACGCCGGGCCGCCACGCTCGCGTCGTGCGCCGCCGATTTGCGTCCCTTGGCGATTTCCGTAGCCGCCGAGCGGATCGCGGACCTTGTTGAAGCGTCGCGCGAGACTTTCGGTGATCGCTTGGCATTTTTCGCCGACGCAACCGGCGCCATCACCCGCGCCAAATTGGCCGACTTGCCGGCTTCCCTCCCGCCGAATCTGAGCGGGGAGGGGCTGTTGATCGTGGCGGGACGCGACCCCGAAGACGAACGAATCGACGACTTGACGGCCATCGGCGCGCGGGCGCGGGAACTGATGCGGGACGGGCTCACCACGCCGGAGGTGGCGAAGCGCTTGGTCGCCGAGACGTGTCTGACGCGCCGGCAAGCCTACGAATTGGCGAGAGCTTCGACGACCGAAGCCGATTTCGCCGAACTCAGTTTTTCTTTTCGCGGCCACGCGGCCATTCGCGCCACGCATGACAAGACCATCGAATTCAAGCGCGAGAACGATTGCGGCCCGCGTGAAACCTGCGTCGTGGGCGTGAGCGCGGATTGGGATCCGGCGGCGCTCAAGAAGGCGCGCGGGCGTGTCACCGTGGAAATCGCGGTGGAAGAGCTAAGTTGGAAAACTGACGCCACGATCAACAAACGTTTCGCGACGCGGGATCGATTGGTGATTCGCAAGAGCCGACACGGAAGCGATGTTACGCTCGCCGTGGCGGCCGCGGCGGGGGCGGCTGAGCTTCCCCGTGAGTTGGCCGCGAGGCTTCGCGATCCACAGTGCACGGGCGTCGTTACGATACGCCCGGCGTCGTGAGGTCGTTTCGTTGAAAAGACGCGCCGCATTCTTTACACTTTGGCGACCATGCTGACCTTTCGCCGCCTGGCGCTGTACACGCTGCTGCTGTTGCCGATCGCCTACGTGATGGGCATCACGTTTGCTGAGCGCCGCATTATCTACTACCTGCTGATGGCCGTTTTGCTGGCGCCGGTGTTTTTCGTGCTGGTGGTACACGAAACCCTACGCAAGAAGTGGCCCCGCTATCAGCATTTCATCGTGCGGCGCGGCGCTTGGCTGCGAAAAATCCTGCCGATCATCGCCAAGGTGATGATCTGGTTGATCCTACTCTTGCCGACCATCATTCTCGTGCCCATCGGCATTGGCTTGAACCCCTGGGCGTTTGCCGTGTTCGGCGCCATCCTGCTGGTGCTGCTTGTCTTGCAGACTTGGCGGCGGGCCGACTACCCCGCCTGGGCCCGGTTGGACTCGCTGCTGGTGATCATCGCCGCCGTGTATCTCGCGCTGGCCGCGATGACCTTCACGTTTCTCGGCACGTCGGCAAGCGCTTGCGATCGGCTGGCGGCCTCGCCTTATCTCACGCCGCTGATTACGCGGGGCGACATCGACCGCGCCCCCGGTCTCGACGCCTGCTTCCCTTACGACGTGAAGAGCGACCCGGACGCCGACCGCCTCTTTTTTACGCTCAAGCAAAAACGATCCGGCTTCCTGAAACTATTCTTCGGCCAGGAAGTCGCCAACGACGCCATCGGCGCGATGCCCTTTACGAAGCCGGACTTCGCCGCGGCGAAGTTGATTCTGATCAAGGGCGAATCCACCGCGCGCTATCCGCAGCGCATCACGGTCAATCCGCAACGCGAAGAAATTTACGTCGTCGTGCTGGATATCAACGGTCGCCACACGATTCGCGTTATTTCCTACGCGGGGGGCCTGTTCCGCCAGCAAGAGGAACTGGTCGTCGAGTTCGAGCCGATTCGCGCCTACTTCAACAACGCACGCAACGAATTGATCGTGCTCGGGTACGAGGGCGACGTGGCGAAATACAGCCTCGACAGCCGCCGCAAGATCTTCAAACGTCACTTCGACAACCTGGGATTCATCGGCATGCTCGACACGCTGGTGCCCGACCGTTACGGGCATCGTTACTACGCGTCGGTGGTTTCGCGGTATTTTCTGCTCTTCGACGGCAACGACTTCGATATCCTCAAGCAAGTCGACGTGGGCGTGCCGACGATTGGGCTCGACTACGACCGCAAGCGCCATCGCGTGTACGCCGCCGCGACCTTCACGCGGGAGATCCTCGTGCTGGACGGCGATACGCTGGCCGTGCGCGACCGCATTCCCACGGGCACGACCGTGCGCGAACTCTACTTCGACCGCACGCGCGACGCGATCGTCACGGCCGGATACGCCGATGGTCTCTTGGATGTTTATGACGCGGAAACCTACCGGCGCTTGGGACGAACCTTTGTAGGCAAGTTGGCGCGGGGAATTCACGTTGAACAGCAAACCGGGCGCGTGTTCGTCACCTCGAGTTGCGGCTTGTTCGAAGTCGACGTCGACCGGCTGATCGCCGGGGATTAATTTCCCCAGTTCACCTGCGGCAGGTATTGCGGCATGCGATCGCTTAGAGCTTCGGCCATCGTCCGCACCACGGCCGGCGTCATGTGCTGGTGGTCGATAAACACGCCACGGCCCAAGTATCCTTCGCTTTCGGGCATGGCGAGGATGATCTCCTCCGCGTTCAGCGTCGCTAGGCCGTGCGCCGCGGCAACGTGACGCAGCAGGTCGTTCGGCCGGTCCAGCGCGCGTTCGTTGGAGGCGTCCCATTCCTTGGCCGCCAGGAATTCGGCGCGAGCCTTGTCATGCTCGCCGAGTTGGCGATAGACGCGTCCCAGTTCAAATCGCGCCGCAGCGAATGTCGGCCCCAAGGCCACCGCCTGTTCATAAGCGCGTCGCGCCCCGGCCACATCGCCGTTGTCGAGTCGACGTCGCGCATCGACCAGCAATCGCGCGAAGGTCTTGCGATCCGCCGCGCTGATTGGTTTTTGGTGCAACGACCAGAACGGGCGGATGTCGGCCTTGTTGGTCGCCACGGTGAAAAACACGCCGGCGGCGCCTCGTTGCGCGATGTCGCCGGCCATCTGCTCGAAAAGCGCCCGGTAGCTGCCTTCGATTTCGCTTTTGAGATTGGCCACGAGGTTTACGAGGCGCTCGTCATAATCCTCGGGTTGTTCCAGCGGTTTGCTGTGCGGCCCGAAGAGCGGCAGTCCACGACTGTCGAACTCGGGGTCGGTCGCTTCGATGTCACCCATGGTCGGCGCCAACTCCGGAGGCCTGCCGACCGGCGGGGGCGGGAACGGTTGTTGGGCTTCGGCGGATCGGGGCGACAACGCCTTGCGAATCGCGCGGAACAGCTTCGAGTGACCGAGCAGGCGAAGCAGGAAATATGTTTCAGGCGATTTTTCCAGGTCGCCCCGGTCTTCGACCGGCGGGGCCATAGTCGGCATGACGCCGCCGAAATACACGACGACCAAATCGGGTTGGTATTCGACCATTTCGCGCAGGCAGCGCAAGACTTCAGGCCCACCCATGCCGACGTGGGCGGCGTTGACGACTTTGGCGTTTACCTGCGGATAGCGGTCGCGCAGTTTGTCGCGCAGGTACAAGGCCAAGAGCGTGTGGTCATCTTCGCGGTTGCCGAGAAATCCCCAGATCGGCGAGGTGCCCAGCACGAAGATTCGCGTTTCGTCGGGCGGCTTTTCGCGGTTGAATTCCATCACGTCGCGCACACGCTGCCATAATGCTTCGTTGCGACCTTCCGGCGGCGGTTCCCCGGCGGGCACGCCCTCGGACTCCATTTCGCTGCGGAAGTTGTTGACCATCATCTCGGCGCCGTCGCGCGATTCGGGCACGAAGAAACGGTCTGCGAATGAATCGTCGGACCGGGTGAAAGAAGGCGGCGCGCTGCTCAGTCGCAGGATGATCTCGACGGCAACCAGCAAGCTTGCGATCACCACCGCGTGAATCAACCATCGACGCCATGTTTTTGTCTTCGCCATAAAGACATCATACCATCGGCCATGCGTCCCGTGCTATATAGGCCATGGAGGAATTTCGGCAAAAGTATGGCGACCACAAAGCGCAAACGGCGGCGAATTGTTCTCATCCTCGCGATCAACGTGGCGATTTTGGCGGCGTTGTTGACGACGGTGGAGATCGTGCTGCGCCTCACCGAAGAAACCCCGGCGGCATTGACGGGTCCGCCGCCGCCGCGCGTGTTCGAACAAGTGCAAACCGACGACGGCCACCGCGTCTGGCGCAATCGCTTAGCCGACCCGAATACTTTTCCGCGCTTCGGCATTACGCAGATGACCGCGGGCGGCGTGCATTTTCAGGTCGAAGTGCCTTTCGCGCCGGCGGAATTCCGGGTCGAAAAACAGCCGGATCAATTCCGCCTTTTCCTGTTGGGAAGTTCTCCCATTTATGCCCGTCGCAGTGAAGGAGAATTCGACGACCTGGGCGCCATCATAAGCGAGCAGTGGCACGCGGCGGGCATGCAAACGACGCTGGAGATCGCCAACTGCGCCAACAAAGCCTTCGACCAGGACACCATGCGTCTGCTTCTCGGCGAGCTTGTGGAATACGATCCAGACCTCGTGCTCGTGTACATCGGCAACGTGTCGCCCGCGATCAACTTCGGGCAGGACCGCGAACTGATTTTCCACTCCGGATTCACCAATCCGCTGATCCGCGCGATGTTCGCCACACGCCTGTTTCGCGATTTCGTTTCACCGCTGGTCTTCGGACGCGGCACGCCCGTTCAGGGGCGCGATTTGATGACCGGCGCGAGAACCTACGGCAATACCGACGCGCGCGCCTTGGCAGCCGCGAAGAAGAATCTACAGGAGATCTACCGCCACAAGACCGGCGAAACGCTGCGCGAGATGGCTGACATCGCCGAGCAAGCGGGCGTTCCGCTCGCGTTCTACACGCTGCTGTCCAACCTTTACGCGCGACCGATGCAATCCGAATTCGATCCGGCGACCATCGAACAAGAGCGGCAAACAGTCCGCCGGCTGCTCCAAGAAGCGGAACAATCCCGCGATCCCCGCTCGTTGTTGGAGGAAGCGCTGGCCATCGATGACACCTACGCGGAAACCCATTTTCGGCTCGGCATGAAACTGTACCAGGACGGAAAACAGCGGCGTGCCCGCAAGCACCTGCGCCGCGCGGTCGAGCACGATGGCGCCGCGAGTCGCTTGGATTTCATCGTCAATCCGGAATTGGAACGCCTACGAAAACGCGGCGCGATCGAACTCATCGATCTACGTTCCCGGATGGATGACAACCCGATTACGTCGCGGCGATATTTCAGCGACCAAACCCATTTCAACCATGCGGGGATGAAGTTAGTCGCCGATACGACCATCCAATGGCTGCAATCAACCGGGCGCGTCTCCCGCTGATGCTTTGATGTAGACCCGGACGCCGCCCGCGTGCTGTGGGGCGCGGGGCAGCAAGCGCAGTGCGGGCCGGTAGTCGTTTTGCACGCGCTCCATTTGCGCGAGGCAGGCCGCGAGCGCCGCTTGACCTGTGGAAGCCAACGGCGGCGGTGCCATGCCGGGGTGCTCGACACCGGCCGCGTCGGGCCGCTGCTCGACGACAATCAACGCGTCGGCCGCGGGCAAATGGCCGCAGAACTCCCGAAAGCGATACCCGAAATTGTCGTCGTGAACCGCCGCGTAAATGCGAGCCCGGGGAAACGCCAACGCCAGGTAGCTGTAGTACACCTTCGGCGGCACCGTCGTCAGGTTGCCCGCCGCGTACACGGCGATCGTCGGCGCGGCGATGTCGCGGGTCTCCTTGCCGATCGTTTCCAGAATGATTTCGCGATCCGGCCAGTCAAAGTACTGGCTGGGCGTAACCGACAGCGGGGCGCGGTTGTCGCGCACCGGCAGCAGCGACGCCGCGGCGTAGAAGGCACACGAAAGAACCACGGCGGCCAACAGCACTTTGGTCCGTTTTGCTTCCCAAGGCAGACGCGCCAAGGCAATTCCGCCCGCCAACGCAAACGCGGGGAAGGCTGCCGAAAGAAAACGCGCGAAGTCGGCCGGGCCGGAGAGGAATCCCAACGCGGGAACAATACCCCACGCCAACAACACGCCCCAGCCGGGACGCCGCCGTCGCGTCAACCCGATCATGCCGATGGCGCCAAGCAACAACACGAGCGGCGCGGCTTCGACGAGGATCTGTTGCCATACCGACGCGCCGCCCTCGGTGCGCAGCGGTTCGTAGATCTCCCAGTAGTTGCCGATTTGGTGGAAGATCGTCTCACTCAGGTGCGTGAAGTGATCGCGGTACCACAGCAGCGATACGCCGGCCGCCGCCGCCAGCGCCAACGCGGTCGTCGCCAACGCCTTGATCCAACTCGGTCGGGTTTCTCCCGGGCGGGGCCATCGTCGCGCCGCGAATAGTTCGATCCACGCGCCCAGCAGCGGCGGCAAGAAGTATAGGAACGCGACGCCTTTGACCAGCATCGCCGCGCCCGCCGCCAAGCCGAAGCCAAGCGCCCACCAGGTTTTTTGCAGTCGATCGGCGGCCAAGAGGCAGACGACGCTCAGCGTCACCAACGTCGCCAGCGGGATCTCCAAATTGTAGCTGCGTGCGCCGTGCACGATTACCGGCGTCGTGCCGAGCATCAACAGGGCCAGCCAACCCGCCCAGTCTCCGTGCAGGCGTCGTCCGGCAAACCACACGAGCGCCAGCAACCCGATGGTGAAGAAGATATTGGTGATGGCAAACGCCCAGAGGCCGCCGCCGAAAAGCAGCGGCAGGGGCATGCTCGCCCAGTGGAAGAGCGGACCGCGATACGACCCCACCGCGGCCACCGGGTCGAAGCCCACGTCCTCGACGCCTTGCAGGTAGCGGTAGTAGTGAATCGAGGCCGGGTAGAAATCCCACGAATCGACGCCGATCATCGCCGGCACATGAGCCAGCACCCACCCGGCGTTGAGCGCCGCCAGCAGCAGGATCGTCGTCGCCGCGAGCCACGCGACGCGCGTGTTGTTTCCGGCCTTCGAGATTCGATCGCGCATGCCTCTCCCGGCGCTTCACTCGTGGACACCACCATCCGCGAGGCGCTAAGATGATGCCATGTACGGCCCTAGTAAAAAAGCGCGCCGCGCAGGTGCGTTTCTGCTTATCTTGACGCTGGTTTGGCTGGGCGCTTGCTCGCGCGATACCGAGCCGCTGGCGCCGGTGGTCATCATCGGCCTGGACGGCGCTACGTGGAACGTCATCGAGCCGTTGATCAAGGACGGCAAGCTTCCCAACTTGAAAAAGCTGGTTGACCGCGGTGCGTCGGGACCTCTGGAAAGCTGTTGCGGCACGATTTCGCCCGCCGTATGGACGACCATAGTCACCGGCCGCGACGCGGACGAGCACGGCATCTTCGATTTTACGATGACCGATCCGAACACCGGGCAGATGGTCAAGGTGAATAATACCCACCGGCAGAAGAAAGCCCTGTGGGAAATTCTCAGCGACCGCGGCCTGCGCACCGGCATTATCAACCTCTTTTCGGCGTATCCCTTCGACGAGTTCAACGGCTTCGGCTATCTGATCGAGCGCGGCGAAGGCTATCCCGAAGACGTGCTTCCCGCCGCCGAACGCGTGCGGCAAGTGGAGCCGGATCCCAAGCTCACCTTCGACATCTCGCGCAAGCTGCTGGGCAACAAGTGGGATCTCTTCCTGCTTTACGACCGCACAATCGACGCCACGCAGCACCGCACGTGGATGTACTACGAACCCAAGAAGTTCGACTCGCGCAAATGGCTCTTCGACGAAAATGATGTCGCGCAACACGGCGACGACATCCCCCGCGCCTACATGCGGGTCGACGTCGAACTGGGTCGGCTGCTCGACCGCCTGCCGCCCGAAGCCGCCGTCGTGCTCGTCTCCGACCACGGTGGCAAGGCCAATACCGAGGGCAACACGTGGTATCTGCTATCGACCAACCGCCTGCTGCAAGCCGTCGGACTGATGAAGCTCGACCCCGGCTTCATGCCCGTGCCGGGCGAGTCGCCCTTGTACGTCTTGCAGGGCGGCAAGCCCGCCCTCGGCACCTTGTGGGACCGCAACAACGTCTACGCGCTGAACGTCGAAGGCGCGCGTCGCGGCTTGGGACTTGCGGCCGACGCCGACGAGACCGCCGTGTTCGACGCGGTTGTCGAGCGATTACGCTCTCTCCGCGTGGGGAAGGTCGACTTGCCCGTGTTCGAATCGGTTAGCGTGGAAACGCGGCCGTCGCCCGCGCCGCCCCCGCCCGGCGGCGAGCCGGAGCAGATCCGCGTGATCGTTGCCAAGGAACGGGCGCTGCTCGACGAAATCGAAGGTGACTTGCACACTCTTCCCGTCGGCCCCGGTGGGGTAGGCGAACCGCTGGCGACGTACGTAGTCAAAACGCCGTCCTCCGGCGTGCATGCCCGCAACGGAATCATTATCCTGTCGGGTCCGATGATTCAGCCTGGGCAGAGAATCGAAGGCGCTAGCGTGTTCGATGTCACGCCGACCGTGTTGACGCTGCTGGGTATTCCGCCGGGCAAGGACATGCGCGGCAAGGCGCTAACCCAGGTTCTGACACCCGATTTCGCCGCGAAGATTCCACGCACCCGCGTCGATACCTACGAAGACGGCAGCCGCCGCGCAGCGGTTCGCCTTGAACCTCTGCTCCGAGAAGATCAAAAACGCTTGCGAAGCCTCGGTTACTTGCGGTAAGGCGTGCCGCGCGATACGAGCGCGTCCACGGCGATGTCCGGCGGCAGCCAGGCCGGCGGAGTGTCGCGCCACGAGCGCAAAAAACCGTACAATCCCGGTACCGGTTCCAGTGGTGAGCGCGTGTCGGCACCGGGAGCGACGCGCACCGTCGCCAACCCCGGCGACGCGGCGACGGCCAATACACTTTCCAAAACCCGCGTCGTCTCGGCTTCCACGGCGACCGCTTGCCGCGGCAGTCGCCCGGCTTCCCGCAACGCCGCGAGGCAGCCTTCAACCTTACGCAATCGCAGACCGGTGAGCGTGGCGTTGATCGTCAGCAGCTTCAGCGGCGCTTCCACGTCGTTTTCGCCACCAGTCGGATTCATCACGAGCCAGGTCGATTCCGGCGGGCGGGTTTCGAGAAAATCGGCGGGCTCGCCGTCGATGCGAATCGCCAACCGCGGCGTCTCCTTAGCCTGCGTGCCGCGACGTAGCGCGAAACGCACTTCGCCCAACAGAGGGTGACGGCACACGGAATCGTCCAGCGACCACGTGTCGCGCCCCTCGTACACGGCGTCGACTCCCAGGGCGCGGCGCACCGATTCCGGCGGGCGCGCTTTTTGAGCCGCCGCGGCCAGCGCTTGCGGCAGTGTCCGAGATGTCGGCTGTGTCAAGACGGCGCGAATCTTCCTGCCCCACGGGGAGGGGGAGGGATGAGACGCGCCCAGCGAATCGACCATGAACTGCACCAGCGCCGCTTTATCGGGATAGCCGTAGGACGCTTGGAAAAGCGGTCGCGGGCGTATCAATTCAGCCAACGCCGACCAATCCTTCAGGCGCAACAATCCCGGCACATAGAGGCCGACGGCGGGGTTGTCGCGGGTCAGCGTTTCGAGCATCACCTCTTTGAGATCGCTGGCGGTGGCGCGGACTCCCGGTTCGGCCGCGCCGACGAATAGCGCCAGCACGCCGCCCATCGAATGCCCCATGACGCCCAGCCGGGCCGGGTCGACGTCTGCTCGCTGCGCCAAAACATTCAGGAACCAACGACACACTTCGACCCGCAACGCCATGAGGTTCGTGCCGGTGGCGACGGCCTCTACCGCAAGATCGTTTTCAGAAAGATTGTCCTTTCCCGAAGCGGGAAACGCCGGGGCGAGGACGACCATGCCGCGGCGGGCCAGTTCCTCGCCGGCAAAGCGACGCAGGTAGTCTTCCGGAAGATCGCTGTGCCCGTGCAGCGCCAACACACCGGGAACGCGGCCGGCGTCTTTGGCCGGAAGCAACAGGCGGGCCGAGACCGTGCCGTGCAGAGGTGTGGAGAGTATGAGCTGCTGAACCCGGTAACCGTCGGCCGTCTCGACGGGACCCGACCAGAGCTCGGCGGACAGCGCCGGCGTCGGCGGCAGCTTCAGCAAGTCGTCCAGCACGGTTTGGCGGTCGGCGCGGGTCATCGGAGCCGGAAAACGTTTGGCCCCTTCCCGCAGAATGTCGGCGAGGTAGTGCGGCCCCCGGCCTTGATGCAAGGTTTTGAGGCGCGCCAGTTCCCGGCGATTGGGGCGATACACCGCCGCGACGGTGTGTTCGTCCAAAGCCACCCGTTCCGGCGGCTGATAGAAGGTGCGCCAATGCAGCCATTCTTCCTTGATGTGGTACAGCGATTCCTCGGCGTCATCGCGTTGACGACGCCATTTTTTCTCCGTCTTGGCCGACAGTACGGGCCAGGGGTCCTCTTCGCTCGGAGCGATCACGGCCAACGCGTCGAACTTTGGCAGATGCTCCACGAAGGCCAGCATGGCGCTCAGGCCTCCATCGCGGGGCGAATACACATGAACCGCGACTTGCGGCGCGCCGGCGCGTGCGGCTTCGGCGAGACGCTCTGCGGCCGCGGCGGTAGCTCGATTCGTGGCGATGACGCCGACCAAGCGCTCGGTGTCACCGACTAGTTTCATCGCGGCGCTTTGTTCGGCTGCTGTTGGTGTCGCCGAACGGGAGCAGGCCGTCGTCACGAGCAGCAAAATCAGCACAGCGATTCGCGCGGTTCTCATACGCCCGGCTCCTTCCGCTTCCACAATACCAAGTCGAAGGGACTGCCCCATGCGTTGCGAATCGACCGGCGGTCGAGTTCTTCCATCAGCTTGCCTTGGGCCGCGATGACCTCGAAGGACTCCTCGGTTGGAATCGCGTAATCGCGTTCCTGCAGCGGGCCGCGCTGCGCGATCATTACCGCCAAATCGCTGTCACCCGGCCAACCGCCGGACTTCGGCGTCGCCAGCACCAGCACGTAATCCAGACTCGGCAACGACTGCGCGAACAACTTCAAATCGAAGGGCGTCGCGATGCGCTGACGCAATTTGATCGTGCCTTGCAGCGGCCTGACGAACGACCACAACACGGTCACCAAGGCGGGCGGCGACCCCTCGTGCTCGCCGTAGTCGATGATTCCCAACCACAAGGGCTCTTCTGCCGGGGCATGGCGTGCCAACGCGGCGACCGCGTCCGGAGAATGCGGCCAATATTGCCCTTCGACAGCCAGCGGCGCGACGCGCATCAGCTTCTGGCGCGCTTGAAACGATTCCGGCTGCCATTGCTCCAACAATATCAGGCGTCCGACGAAGGCGAATAGAACGAGCACCACCAGCAGGGCCGCCGTCAACGCGCGGGGTCGCAGGCTTCCCACGAAGGCGACGATGGCCAGCGCGATCGCCGGGTAGGTCGGAATCATGAAGCGGGCGATGTCCGCCGGGGCGATGGCGAACACGATGAAGGGAAGGGCAAACCAAAGCGCGAAATAGGCGAATCCCGGTAGACGTTTCCACAAGCCGCCGGCGAGGCTTACGAGGAACAAAACAAAAACCGCTAATGAGTTCGCGCGCCATAATTCGGCAAGAAAGAAGCGGCCTGTTTCGGTGTGCCCGGCTTGGTATTTGTTGAAGAAATCGAAGAGGTGGTACGAAAGATCGCTCGCGAGTTTCTCCAATCGCACGAGATACCACGGGCCGCAAACCAACAAGGCGCCCAGCGTGAACAGGCCCAAATACGACAGCGCCGCCTTGCGGCCTTCATCGTCTTGACGCCATCGGACCGCGACCGCCCACGCCACCGGCGCTGTAATATAGATAAACGCCGTACCGCGACTCAACATGGCCAGCCCCGCCAGCAGACCCGCGGCGACGGCGAAGTTCATTCCCGGCCGCAGCAGTAAGGCGACCGCCCAGGCCACCATCGCCATCTGCGCGATTTCCGGTGTGTGCGTCAACGATTGACCGGCTACTGTGGGCAAGCCGGCCAGCAGCGCCGCCGCCGCCAACCCCAAAGCCGCGTTTCCCACGCGTCGACCGATATCGAAAACCGCCACCATGGCCAACAGCAGAAATAGCGTGGCCGCGAGGTTGTATACCGGCAACGATTTGCCGCCGATCGCGCCGAACACGCCGCCGACCAATGGAAACAACGGCCCCTTGTAACTAACGCGGGTCAACACGCCCGGCGCGAAATGTTGCGAGGGATCGCCGGTTAAAGTGTAGGCGACCGAAACGCTTTGCAGCAGGTAGTCCGCGCAGTTCGTGCCCCCGACATACCCCGGCCTGGCCCGAAAATAATTCCAGTTCTGTACGGTAACCAAAACACACAACGCCGCGAGCCCCAGCCACATCGCGGCATTAAGACGTCTATTTGATTCGGCGGCGGTGGTCGTCTTCATGAAGTTGCATTATTCTACTCCCGGGCCTTGCCCGGCAACCGCGAACTGAACGTTCGGAGTTACAGTGCGAAAAACGATTACTCTCATCATCGGCGTAGTGATACTCGTAGTGCTCGGCGTCATTGCTTGGCGCGTGTTCGGGGCGTGGCTGTTATTGCCGCCCGCGCGCGTGCCGAACTGTCCGCCGGGTTTCGCCTATTACGAAGGCGGCCTATTTGAAGTGACCCGCACCGGTCCGCGTTGGCCCAACAACCGCTACACGTACACCGTCGATCTCGAACCCTTTTGTTTAGCGCGGTACGAAGCGTCGCGTCCCGAGGCCACGGCCGAATCGCGCGGCGAACGGCATTTCGAAAACATTTCACCGGCGCAAATTCGCCGCGGCGTCATTCCTTGGTACCGACTGACATGGCACGAAGCGCTGGCTGCGTGCAAGCAGCAAGGATGGCGTCTGCCGACTTTCGAGGAATTGCAGTACGCGGCTACGGCGGGTGATCCGGCCCGCGTGTGGACTTTCGGCGCGACGTGGGATTGCCGCTTGGCCGAACAGAGTTGGACCGAAACCTGCGAGGGCCAGCGACAGCGAGAGGCTCCCGGCGTTACCGGCGGCCCCTTCGGCCATAGCGATTACGGTCTGGGCGTGTACGACCTACTGGGCAACGTCACCGAGATAACCAGCACGCCATGGGACATGAAATGTTTCGGCGTGGAATATTTCACGCTGTTCGGCGGCGGCTACGGTAGCCGGAGCTTCATGCCCAACGATGTGCGCGTGGTTCCCGAAAAGCCCGGCTGTCTGCTGTCCAACTCCTTCGCCAAAAACGCGCACGGCGAGCACACGCATCATGCGGGCATCACGTTGCCGATGGACGACGGCTTTCGCCCCGCCGCCGATCCCGGGGAGCATTGGAACGATTGGACCCCCGCCACCGAACCCAGCCCGGTTCAGTGGCCGATGACCGTTTGGTATTACGAACCCGGAACCGGCAAGAAGAAGACGGTGGACGTTGTGCCGCTTGAGGCTCCGCCACCGCGAACGCCTGCGGAAAGCCAGGGCGATCGGATCATCACGGAAGCGCCGCCGTCGATGCCGGGTGCCGAAGGCGAGGAGTTGGTGGTACCGCTCGTGTTGCCGCCGCCCGGGCCCGCAAACCCGGAGAAGCCGTGAAGCGACTGCTGTTCACCATCGCGGCCGTCGTGTTGGGTCTGGCGCTCGTGGAAGGTGTGCTGCGCGTTGTCGACGTTTTCGCGGGCCGCGCCATGGACGTGCGTGTCTTCATGCCCGTGCCGCCGCGCGAAAGCCCCATCGATTTGGTTGAAGCCAAGAAGCTCGACCGCCCCGCCGGCGACATGCGCGGTTTGGAGAACACCGAGAACGACGATGAATGCCGGTGGCCGGTCAAAATACGGCAGAAGGATATGGCGTTGTCGGTGCGGTTGGAGCAGACGGATCCGGTGCGCGGAATCCTGCCTCTCCAGGAGCCGAAGCCCGCGGCGCGACGGGTGTTCGTCCTGGGCAGTTCCGTTGCATGGGGCGACGGTGTGGAGTATCCGGACACCTTTGCCGGGCGACTCGAGGGCGCGCTGAATGCCGATCGTCCGGTCGAGATTTTCAACGTGTCCCTGTTCGGAGCCGACTCGGGAATCGTGTTATTCACGGCGCAGGAAGTCATCCGCTGCCACTACCCGGACGTCCTTGTGATCCTCCTGGGCAGCGAATTCTTCCAATGGCAATACGAAGACAAAACCGTCCGCGCCCGGCAGTGGCACGCCGCCGCGGTACGTCGCTCGACCCTCTACCGTTACTTGACCGCCTCGCTGCGCGCCGCGATTGGTTCCCTATCCACACGGGCGCGAGCCGGCGGCGATCCGCGCGACCAGCTTACTCCCATGCAACAATGTCGAGCCGACGCCTCCTACCCGGAACCTTTCGCTTTCGACGCAGAAGCCTGGGCCGCCGATCGCCGCAACTATCTGGCCGCGATGGCGCACAATATGACCCAGATCATCGAAAAAGCGCGCGCCGCAGGTGTGGATGTCGTGCTGACGACCATCCCTTTTCGCTATCGCATGTGTCCGACGCTCTTCACATGGCAACCGATAGCCGCCGTAGCGCCCGGTGCCGAGGGCAAGCGCGCCCGCCTTGCTTTCCAGGAGGGATTGGCGCAACTGGACGCCGGCGAGTCGGCACTCGCCTATGAATCCTTTCACCGGGCTGCGCAGTCGTCGCCCGCGTCGCCTCTGCCGTGGCATTTCCTTGGTGAGGCCGCTATCCGGTTGGGCCGGGACCGAGAAGCAGACGCCGCCTTTCGCCGCGCACGGGAGCAAACGGTGGGCAATTTGGGCGCCGTGCTCTCCGCCAACGACTCGCTGCGCGATGTCGCCGAGCAAACCGACACGCCGCTGGTGGACCTCGCCGGGGCCATGGCCGGCGTTTTTGATGTCGAATGGAAATCGGATGAGTTATTCCGAGACTTCTGCCACCCCGACGCCGCCGGCCACGAATTGATCGCCCGCGAACTTAAGCCCGTCGTGCAACGGATTCTTTCCGCCCGCTAATTCGACGACATGTCCTCGTGAATTTGCGCGGCCAACGCCTGGGTGAATCGTGCCTGGAAATCCAGCGAGAGGTGGGTCAAATCGATCATGGCCCGCGCGTCCACGATGCCGTCGGGCAGGTTGTCGACCACGAACGTTTCCAAGTCGAACACCAGCGTGTCGTATTTCTCGGCAATCGCCCGCGTCGTGGCGTCCGGCGGTTCTTTGACCGTTTCGATGCTGGCGTCGTGCTCAACCGCCGCGGCCAGTTCGATCCGCGCCGCCTCGTCTTGACCAGTCTCCCGAAGCGCGCGACCGAGCAGCCAGCGCGCCCGGGCGTAGGTCGGGTCGATCCGCTTGGCCCGCTCCAGCTCGCGCGCCGCCTCGTCGGGACGGCCCGTTTTCAAAAGCTGTGCACCCTGTTCCAGATGCGCCGCGAACTTTTTCGCATCCGCCGGCGACAAGGCTCCGTCGTGGATCGAGAACAGCGGCGCCACGCACGCGACGCACGTGGGCGGAATGATCACCACCGTTCGTAGCTTTTTCTTGGCTGTGGTTTGCAGCGACGATTCCAAGAAGTGGGCGTAGGCCGAGGCTGCGGCGTGATTGAGGCGCTGCAAAAACGCGGCGAGATCGGGGTCGACCCGGCCGGGATCCTCGGTCATTTTTTCGCTCGGCCGCGCTTGCGGATTCGTGCGTTCCGGCGCCACCGAATGCAGCATGTCGCGCAGTGCTTCGTAGGTGCGCGTCGTTTCCAGCAGCGTCAAAATGCGACCGCGAACGCCGCTGTCGCCGAACAGGTTTTGTTCCATGTCAGCATAGATGACCGGCGCAGCCGCGGGCCATAACACGATCAGATCCGCCGCCAACGGGTCGATTTGATCCAGTGTCCACGCCACGTTATCGGCGAAACCCTGCGGCAGGGACGCGTCGATGACGACGTACCGCCCCGCGGGGGCCAGTCGATCCAATTCGCGCTGCAGGTAGTCGGCGGTGCTTTGGCCGGGCTGGGTGCCGCCGCGCATCGGGCTGCTGCCGACCATGACGATCCGCCGCACGTCGGCCGGCTTGGGGTGCGGCAGGTCGACGGCGATAAAACCGCGTTCGTCCGGGTCATTGGGCGCGGGTCGGAATTTTGGATTCGTGCGAATTCGTCCTTGGTCCACGACGTATAGGTGATCGCCGGCTTCCGGGCGCAACCCCAACGGTGGCGGTTGCTCGGGCGGCGGGGGTGGCGCGGTCTCGCGTAGAATCAACTCGGCTGCCGCCAGCAAGCCGGCCAGCAACACCAAGTTGATCAGCACAATGCGCAGCAATCTTTTCTTTCGCATCGGACGCCGTCCCTATCATTTGTGAACCGCGCCAAAGTGTAGCTTCGCCGGGCCCGCCCCGCAAACGAGAGCTCACGGCCGACAAGTGCGTAACGGTATGTCGTCAATTGACCGTCACGCAAATCGCCGAACTCTCCTTGACGACCGGCGGCACGCTGAACGACAATTTCAGCGCACGTTTTTACTTTTCGTATAAATCACGCCGGCCGACCAAGGAGTGCCGATGAACCGTTCCGTGTTCCGCCTCATTGCCGTATTTCTCCTGTTTTTGGCGGTCGGTGCGGCATTGACCTGGCCCGTGCTGGGTTCGTTCGGCAAGGGCACGTGGGGCACGAGCTGGGATATGCTCGGCAACCTTTGGTTCTTCGATCAGGCGCGCCACATGGTTGCCTCCGGCGATTGGTCGGTGACGACCACGCGCGTCTTCTACCCCTTCGGCTACAATCTACGCGCCGACTTGGCGCACTTCCTCTTGCCGCTGCTTTCCGTGCCGCCGCAATTGCTCTTCGCCATCCAGCCGGTGGAGCTTTACAGTATTTTTCTGCTGCTTTCCCTGGCGTTCTCCGGTTTCGCCGCATTTGTACTCGCGCGACGATTTACCGATTCCACCGTCGCCGCGTTCGCGGCCGGGATGCTCTGGCTTGCTAATCCCATCACCGCTCGGGAATTGGCCGCCGGCAGTCTTGAGGTGGCGTGCACCGGATTTTTCGTGTTGGCGTTTTGGGCATTGCTGCGCCTGGCCGACAAACCTACGGTCGGTCGCGCCGCAACGTTGGTCGTGTTTTGGCTGTTGGCCGGATTCACCAACTGGGTGATGGCCGGCATGTTCGGCCTGGTCGTGGTCGCCGCCGCGCCTTTCCTGTGGCGTCGAACGCAACCGGAGATGCGCCGCACCGGCGCCATACTGCTCGCCGCGGCGATCGTTCTTACAACGCTGGCCGCGCTGCCCTTTGTCGGGCCGTTGATCCACGGCGACGACTTGACCATCGACGAATCCGACCGCGCCCTGGCGCGTATTACGCCCGATGCCGTCCTGGCCCGCCAAATGCACGATGCTCAAGTTGGGACGACGGCGGCATTGCTCGGCGATTCCTTGGACGTCGGCGAGTTTTTCGTCGCGCAAGATGAGGCCGTACCCGCCGCGCCGCTTGCTTGGTGGGCGCTCGTCGTACTTAGCGTGTTGGGGCTGGCCGACGCCAAGCGCCGCCGCGCGTGGCTGCCCGCGTTGGCCGTGGGGTTCATCGTGCTGGCCGCGGGTCCGTATTTGCGGTGGTTCAACCATTTCAATTTCGGCAACGACCAATTCGCCGTGCCGCTGCCGGCGTGGCTCGCCTATCACCTCGTGCCGGGCTTTGACCTGTTTTACCGGCCCTATCGCTTTATGCTGCCCGCCGGGTTGTTGTTGATCGGCCCCACGGCGATAGGCGCGGCGTGGTTGATTGCCTTGGCGTCGCGACCTCGCACGCGATGGTATGCGGCGGCGGCGGTGGTGCTCATAACGGGTATTGTCGCGTTGGCCGGATACCAGGCCGGGGGCGGGGCGTTCCGCGAGGTTTTCGTTCCTGAGGAATACGAAGACGTGGTGGCCAAGTTGCCGGACGGCGCGCTGTTGGAAGTGCCCTTTTTCCCCTTGCCGATCAGCGACGTGAACGCGCAGGCCATGTTGGCTCAAACCCACCATCGTCGGCCGATATTCAACGCGACGCTCTTGCGAGGCCCGGCTTGGCGGCAAACCGCGGAATGGGCGTCCCGCAACTCGGTGATCGGCGCGCTGCTCGATCTGCAACTCCGCCGGGATGGGCCGTGGCAGGCGGCGCGGGGCGATGTCGCCGCGCTCTACGACCAGGGTTTCCGCTACGTGCTGGCGCACACCATGTTTGAAGAAAGCAACGAGGAAATCGCGCGATTCCGCCGCCTCCCCCACGAACTATATATGCTTTCCGACGCGCTTTTCGGCCCGGCCGAGAAACTGCCTTTCGCGCGCTTGTATCGCATTACCGACCGGCGCGACGGGATGGTCGCCGTGCCGCCCGACGCGGTCTCGCGACTGCGCTACGAGCGACTGTATTACCGCCCGCAAATCAACCCCACGCCCGTGGGCTACGTGTCGCTGAGCGTGGGAGCCGACGGTTGGGGCGAACCCCTGGCCATTGCCGTGCCCGCGACCGCGAACGAAGCCGACGCGCTGTGTCTCTGGGTGAGGCGCAAACAATTGGGCGTACAGGGCGGGCCGCTCTCACTGACTTTCGGCGGTGCGGAAGGTACGTGGTCGGCGCCCTTGAAGTTGCCGACAGGATACGAGTGGCGGCGGGTTTGCACGCCTTTCGGCGCGGCGGGGACACCACCGGCGTCGTCCTTTACGTGGTTGCGCATCGTTGCGGCACAAGGCGAACCCTACGTCGTCGATTTGGATGACGTCGCGTTCGTGCGGCGGGAAACGGTTTCCACGACTGATTAAAAATGCGGTGGAGGCGGAGGTGCAAGTTGGCCCGGCGGCGGCACGGGAGGCATCTCGACCCACGCCGCGCGCCCGGCGGTCGCCTGATGGATGTGGATTTCGCTGCCGCTGGGAGTCGTTAGTACGCCGCGCTTCTTGAACACCTCTTGGTATTCCGGTTTTTCCAACACAAGCCGCACCGCTTGCGCCAGCGGACAGTGGCGCTCGTGGTCGCGCAGCGGCTTGTCGCGCAGGTTGAGCAGCAAGACGTCGGAAAATCCCAGCACCTTTTTGAACTGGGCGTCGCCTTCGACCCGCAACGCGAAGTCCGCCAAGGGCTCCGCTGGTTGGGCGGGGGCTTCCGGATCATTGTCGCCGCACAGGTGATCGAACCAGTATTCGGTGCGCTTGTACTTGAAGCCGTGCCGGAAGGCATAATAGTTCAGCACCATGTCCGAGACGTAATAGTCGGCGAAAGGCACAACGGCAACCATCGGCGCTTCGACATCGGCGGTCAGTTCCTTCAAGTGGGTGACGAGCGTTTCGTAATTGGCGTCGGTGCCCGGCGCGCGTGGTTCATATAGTTGTTTTTCGAAGGGCAGGCCGTAAACGTCCAGGGTGCGGACAAACAACACGGCGAGAATCACCGCGAGACCGGCCTGGACGCCCCACATCCAGCGCCGCGGCAATCTTGCGGCCCCGGCCGCGATCACGATGGCCATCGCCGGCAAGATCGGCAGCATCACTTCCATGTTCACCACGGGCAAAAAGGAAAAAATCGTCACCGGCACCACGATCCACGAAGCGAAAAACAATATCGCCGCCCAGGACGAACGAAAGACTTCGCGACGGTAGGCCGTGTAGGCCAGTCCCGCCAGCGCCACGACCGCGGCCACCGTCGCCACCGGTCCCAGCATGAAGGCGATCAAGCGCGGGTAGTAAAGGAATTCGAATTCCGGCACGCCGCGCAACGCCTGAAAACCCAGCGTGAAAGATAGATGTCGCAGCGCCGGCACGTACCATAACGCCGCCACAGCCGCGGCGGTAACCAGGGCAAGAACGGACCCACCCAACCGTTTGGCGAACGCCGAGCGGTCGCGCGATAAGTCGCGGCCCAATTCGAACAACGTCCACAGCGCCGGCGCGACTAAAAACACCGACGCCGTGTGCTTGACCAGCAGCAACGCTCCGGCAAGCAGACCGAAAACGACGGCGCGCCCCGGACGGGCCAGGCGCTCGCTGCGCCACCAGGCCCACAGGGCGAACGTCACCACTACCGTCATGGGGTAGGCCGCGTAAAGTTGGCGTTGCAGGTAGAAGCAGCCCGGGAAGAGGGGGGCAATCGCCGCCGCGGCGGCACTGGGCACCGGTCCCAGAAAGCGCCGCGCCAGCAGGAAGGTTCCCAGAACCAGCAGCGGCAAATAGAGCATGACCGGTAGAAACGGGGCGTTGGGCAGGGCGCCGAACCAGGCGATGCTTCCCGCCACGACAAGCGACGGCAGCGGCGGATAGACGAGAAAGGCCATCAGGTACGGCGTGACGAAACTGTCGCGCCAGTAGTGAGTTTCGTATCCGAGAATGGCCGTCGTCCACGGCTTGGTTTCCCGCAGGCGTAAAAACTCCACTGCCGGATTCAGAATGGCCGTGTCTTCCTGAATCACGCCGCCGGTGTAGGTGGCCATCCAGTAGCCGTGCGCGGCCAACAGCAAGATCGTCCACACCACCAAGGCCAGTGGCAGGAAGATTTTCCGTTGAGTTTGTGCGCTCTGCGTTTTGGTCATGTCAGCCATCCGACGCGAGGCATGATACGACGAAGCCGCCGGCGAAAAAAGCGACGGCCTGCGTTGTTGTCTGTCGGCCGCTTAGCGCACCACCGGCAGCATGAGATGTGACGGCGTCGCCCCGCCGCGATAGACGCGCCACGTCGGCCTCGGTGTCGGCAGGGAACGGAAGTGGTCGATGTCTTCCCCCGCCAGCGCGAGGCGAATTCGGTGTCCCTCCCGGAACAGATGCGAGACAGGCAGCAGATCGAAACGCAGCTTTACGACTTGCCCCGGCCGCAACCATTGCGCGTCGCGCCGCAAGAACGTGTGGTAGGGCGCGGGCGTGCGGTACGGTGGCGGGCCGTCGCTGAGGCGGCGGTGTACGGCGCGCAGCATGCCTTCGGTCACGAGGGCGACGTCGCCGTGTGGCTCGACGTCCTCCAGGTAGGCGAACACCTGCGCGTCGGTTTGATCCGAACTCAAATACAGTTCGACGATCGGGTGTCCAGTGACTTCCATCGCCTCGGGCAGCGGCGCCGAATCGTAGACCAGCAGCCGCTTGTCGCGTCGTTTGCGGTCCGGATAGCGCACCGCGAGGCCGATGGCAAGGCTGTTCCAGCGCGCCACCGACCCGGTACCGGCGCGGCGATCGACACGGTACTCGTCCACGCCTTCCGTCACTGGCGCATCGTGGCGGAGCAACGATTTGGCGTCACCAAGATGGAAGCGCGTGGGCGTCGCAGGCGGCGGCCACGTGTCGGCCTCCTTCCAGCGATCCTCGACCATCGTGTAGTAATGAACGGGCGGCTCGTTTTCGATGCCGGTCTTTTCGTCTTTCAGATAGCGGTCGAAAAAGCGTAGCAACTCGCCGATGTGGTCGAACTTCGCCCGCGTCGGTTTGGCAAAGGGCCGGTAGCGGTCGTCGCCGCCGTGATCCCACGGGCCCAAAATCAACCGGCTGCCTTGGTTGCGTACGGTCAGATGACGCTTGACCGCCGCGTGGGCGTAGCCGCCGTCGAACCAACCGCTGTAGCTGTAGATCGGTATGCCCGCCGCGCGCAGGTCGTCCGCGTAGGCGTGCGGGCTGAACACGTCGGGCGTGAAACCGCCGGGGCTGACGTCGTCCCGAAACACGAGTTGACGGGCCTCTTGATGCACCTGGTAGTTGCCCCGGTGCACCCGCGCCGCTTCCGCCAGTTCCTTGCCCCACCTGTCGCGATCCACCGGCGCGACGCCGCGCAGAAACAGCCGCGCAAACCAGTAGAAAGATTGCGGCTGATTCAGGTCCATCGCGCGGTTGCCGCGCTCCCAGATTTCGGTGAACCATTCCAAGTGAATGCCGCCCGGATACGCGATGTCGGTATACGTGTCATACAGCGCAAACATCGGCGCAATGGCTTTGACGGCGGGGTGCTTGTTGATCGCCAGGAACTCGGCGGTCGTTCCTTCGTACGAACCGCCTGCCGCGCCCACCCGGCCGTTGCTCCACGGTTGCCGCACGATCCAATCGACGACTTGCGCGCCGTCCTTGGTTTCATCGGCCGTCCACGGGTGCGTTCGCGTGCCGAACGACGCGCCGGTGCCGCGCGCATCCAGACGCACGAGCGCGTAACCGCTTTGGACGATCCGCTCGATTTCCTCCGTCATTTTGAAAATCAGGCCGAAGGGCTTGTTGACTTGCAGCCGCCGCCAGTAGCGCGTTTGACTAAGGGCGGCCGGAATCTTCTCGCCGTCCGGCAAACCCTTCGGCAAGTATAGGTCCACGGCGATGCGAACGCCGTCGCGCATCGGCAGATAGAAGGAACTGCGGGTGTAGCCGGTGTACGGAAGTTCTTTTGCGACGGGCTCGTCCGTGTTTTGCCACCACGCGCGATCACCGGCCTCGTCGGCACTTTTCGCGCCGAGCAAGGGCACGACGAGAACAACCATCAGCAGCAACACGTACAAACGCCAACGCACGGTGAGCCTCCGTCGATACAAAGATTCTCGCAAGTCTAGGGAATCGCGAAAGATTGTTCAAGCAAAGGCGGGCGGCGACACGGCTATTGTTTAATGTTCTCGAATAGACGTTCCGCCAGCCGATACAAGACTGCGGTGTGTTGACAATTTGCATCCGGATCAAAGGGCTTGGTTTTTGAAAATTCGCAGAGTTGAGTTGCCGCCTCGATGATGGCCTCATCCTTCTCGAAGCGTCTTATATCCGCGAGAGCGTCCGGGAGTTTTTCGCGCCAATGCCCGGTAAGGACCCAGGCGTAGTCGGCGACGAAGAAGCGGCCGAGGCGGCGGATGTCGATGGCGTCATGATTCCTGTTCAGCAACGGCCAAAGCTTGCCCATGACGTCCGCGATACCCCACACCGCTTTCAGAAACGCCTCCCGGCGGAATCGCGCCCCCATTCGTTTCGGCGGAAGCTCGATTAGGCGATCAAGTTTTTTTTCGCCGTAAACGGAAACATA
Source organism: Candidatus Lernaella stagnicola (assembly GCA_030765525.1). NCBI lineage: Bacteria > Candidatus Lernaellota > Candidatus Lernaellaia > Candidatus Lernaellales > Candidatus Lernaellaceae > Candidatus Lernaella > Candidatus Lernaella stagnicola. Next base: position 55,225 of record JAVCCK010000044.1, on the reverse strand, counting down.
GGCCGACTCGCTGAAAGCCGAGATGCCGGTCAAAATACCGCCGCCAACCACACGCGCCAGATACTGGGAATTGACCGGCAGCACGATCATCTCGATGATTGGTTCGCCTCTCAACCGCGGCGAGTAGGGGTCGGGGTGATGGATCACCTCGCCGAAATCGCTGAAAGTTTCGTCCAACAGCTTTTTCAACAAGACGCTTTTTCTTTCGCAAATCACAAGGAAATCGATTTCGGAATCGCTTTTTCCGTTCCGTATCTCGGCTTCGCCCGAAGCACAGGTGTCCCGTGAGCCGCGCACATTGCTACCGAAAAGATACGCGCCCTTAATGGAGTTCCAGTTTTCTTGTTCGGCTAGTGTGTCGTTAATTTTCGCAAAGGGTTGATTCCATTTGTCCACGGTTCGATGTCTCCGGTTGGTTTGACGTACTAGGCCTCTGGCCCGTGAAACATTTTATGCACAAGAGCAGCGAGTTGTTCAACAAGAAACTTTTTCGGAATTTTATTTTCACGCACCTCGTTTAAAAATAGGTCGAAGTTTGTGTATCCCATGCAAGAGCCTTCTTCCGGGAAAATAAACCACTTCAGCAAATAAAATACGCCGACAGATTCGTCAAGCGTCTCGATATTTTGAAGAACTTTTTTCTCAAGTGCTGCTCGATCGTCCCGCAGGCAGAAATTGCCTTCTCGATCCAGAGCATGTGTATCGGTGCCAAAAATGCTTTTCATCGGCGGGATATACACGTTGACTAGCTCTTTTCTGTCTCCGGATTTCTTTTTGAATACTTCCGAAAAGCAATCCCAGATCTTTTTATCGTCAAGTCCCGCGAGAGTGATTCCGAATCTATGCTTCGTTGTTTCGAGATACGTGAAATTTAACACGGGCAATAAATGGCGATACAAAGGTGTTTTTTTGAACGTGTCGTGGTGCATATTTCCTTGAGAAGCCCCCATTTTTTTGCAACCGAAGTAGTAGAGAAGGTTTTTTAAAAATAGGGCGCGAAAAGATTTCTTCGATAGCAGCGTCGTTTCTAATTCGAATATAATCTTTGTATTGCCGGAATAGAGGCTCTCAAAAGACTTTTTGAAAATCTCCACTGCTTGCTTGACGCCAGCTGTAACTTCGGGTTGTTCGTCGTTTTCAAAATGGCATTCATAGTAGTAGGAATCTAAGAGTAAAACGACTATACGAAGGTTTGCTTTTGACAGCTCCCTACTTACATGTGCAAACAAAAGGTGAAGAACGTTAGGATCTGGGGTTGGCACTAAAGGACAAATGACAAAGTTGTTTTCGATTAGGTATTCAGAGTTAAAAGTGGTCCCTTTTTTTTCTACTATGAAACCAATCTTCTCAAGCGAAACTATCGTTTTGATGGGATCTAGAACTGACTCCGGTTTCGGCTGTTTCGGCTGTTTCGGCCTAAATTTCTTATACATGGCGACGGCAAAAAGAGATACCGTAATGATTGCCGCGGCAACAAAGATGAAATTTTCGAAGCGATTCCATATGTCAGTCAAAGAGAAATACATTAGTGTGTCCCCTGACTTATAAAAAGAATGTGCTTATCTTAAACAACTAACATTAACATGTAAACAAGTTATTGGTGTTAGAATTAAGAAAATTGGTTATCGTCGCCGCGATAAAAAAGAGAGGGGTACGGAAGAAATCACTTTGTCAGTGGCAACCGGCGGCGGAAGTTGGCGTTAATCAACGCGGTTTCAACTTCTTCTATTTCTTTGTGTGTGGCTTGGATTCTTTCAAGAAAAATTTTGTCGCCAGTCGATCGGAACATGTCGTACGCGTGAAGCAGCACGTCCAATCTATCGTAAGGCATGCCGGTTACATCTTCGCTATCGATGCCCGGCAGTAGGTCCGGTGACGGGGGGGCTTCGATAATGGAACTCGGCACGCGCAATGCGGCACCGATCTGTCGCACCTGTGTTTTGTAAAGGTTAAGCAAGCATTCCAAATCGCAAGCGCCGTCACCGTAAGGATCGTATTGCCCGATGAGGTATTCCGTCCGATCCGTAGTGCCGACGACAGCGAGATTATGCTTATAGGCATATTGGTAGAGCAGAATCATGCGCAGCCGGATTTTCGGCATATAAAAAGCGGAGAGAGTCTTCAGAGCGTCCGGCCGCTGGTCCGGGTGGATCCCTTGCAGCATTACGGCGCCGGTCGATTGCCGAAATCGGTCGAGTTGTTCGGAAAACCACTTTGGATTTCGGAATGAGTCGGGAAGAACTTCGTAAACGCCGAGTTTGTCCAGAATATCTGAAATGTCCCGTTGCTCGTGGTGGATGTTAAGCTGAGCGGCGAGATCAATCGCGCGACGGATGCGGGCCGGGTCGCTATCACGATCCGGAAGGATAAGCGCATATGTGCTTTTCGGAAACGCGCGAACCGCCAGCGCTGCGACAACCGCAGAATCAACGCCGCCACTTAGCCCGATCACAATGCCGTCTCTTCGTAACTCTTTGACCGCTGTGCGAAGAAACTCGACTAGCTCGGCAATGACCAACTCGGGATTCGCCAATTCAAGAACGCCGGTCACGGGGCGCCTCCATATAATGTCGCTAATCAAACGACGAAAGAAAACACGACGAGCGATAAGAAGTAAAATTCGTATCGCGTCGATGTGCCTCTATCATATAACGCGAAACGTGTACATCGGCCAACCGGCTGCCTAGCCCGTCGTGCGCAGGCCGCTGGCCAGGGCGTTGATCGAGAGCAGCACGCGCGGCAGCAGGGCCTCGGCGTCGTCGGTCTGGTCGCGGCGCAGCAGGTCGCGCCAGCGGGTCAGCAATTCGATTTGCCGTTCGTGCAGCAGCAGCAGGGCTTTCTCGCGGCGGCGCAGTGTGCCCAAAAGGCGCGGGCGGCGTGACTCGATCGTCCCGCCGAACAGACGCTCGAGCATGTTACGCGTCCGCTCGAATTCGGCGATGATGATGGCCAGGAAGCGGTCGCGCACGGTTTTATCCTCGACCAGATCGGCGTAGGCGGCCATGATGTCCGCGTCGGCCGACATCAAACTCGTTTCGATGTTCGTGAACACGTAGCGCAAAAAGCCCCAGTACTTCACTTGCTCGCCGAGGTTGAAGAAGGTTTCCGGATCGCGCCGGCCCAACTCATCCAGCGCCGTGCCCACGCCGTACCAACCGGGCACGTAGTGGCGCGATTGGTTCCAACTGAACACAAAGGGGATGGCGCGCAGGTCGTTCAGCGTGCGCTTGCCGGTGCGGCGGGAGGGCCGCGAGCCGATGCGCGATTGCTCGATGGCGTCGATCGGCGTTGCCTGGCCGTAGTAGGTCATAAAATCGGGCATGGCGATCAGTTCGGTATAGACCTCATGGCTGCGCGCGGCCAGGTCGGAGACGACGCTGTCGAGCCCGGTCTCGATTTGGATCGGCCGCTCGTGGTTCAAGCGCGTGAAGGTAACGCCCGCCAGCAACAACTCGAGATTGTACGTGGCGGTGATGAGATTCGCGTACTTCTGGCTGATCGTCTCGCCCTGCTCGGTGAGCCGGAACGCCCCGCACAGCGAACCGTGCGGCAGCGATTCGAGAAAGCGGTGTGTGGGACCCGCGCCGCGGCTGATCGTTCCGCCCCGGCCGTGGAAAAAGCGCAGCCGCACTTCGTGGTCGTGCGCGACGTCGGTCAACGCCCGCTGCGCGTGGTGCAGCGACCATTGTCCCGACAACACGCCTGCGCCCTTGGCGCTGTCGCTGTAGCCCAACATCACCTGCTGGAGCGCCGTGCCGTCGAAGCGGGGCAGACTTCGTTTGGTGATCGGGTGCGCCAGAAAGCGGTCGAGAATGCCGGGCGCGGCGACCAAGTCCTCGACCGTTTCAAACAGCGGCACGACCGGCAACATGCAAACCAGCCCCTCCGGCGTCGGCCGTACCAAACCCACTTCCCGCGCCAGCAAGTACACGGCTAACAGGTCGGCCGTCGAGCGCGTCATGCTGACGATCAACGCGCCGAGGCCTTCGTAGCCGAACTCTTCACCGTGGTCGGCCAGGACGCGATAGGCGCGAAGCACGTTTGTGGCTTCGGCGTTGAGTTCGGCCATGCCGTGCGCCAGCGGCCGCGGCGACTGCAACTCGCGCGTCAGCAGTTCCATTTTCTTTTCGAGCGGCCAGTCGGGATAGTCGGCCCCGTCGATACCCGCCGCCACGAGCAGCCCGGCGACGGCCCGGTCGTGAAACTCGCTGTTTTGCCGCACGTCGAGAACGGCCAGATGGAAACCGAACATCTCCACGGCGCGCAGGACCGGCAGGATCTCGTGATCAGCCAAACGCTTGGCGTCGATGTCGCAAAGCGACTCGTACAACAGCAGCAGGTCGGCCGCGAGCAAATCGGGCCGCCGATACTGATACGGCAGCGACTCAATCATGCACGGGTCTTGCCCCGGCAACTTGGCCCGCATGAGGTTGACGAACTGCCGCCACGGCTCTTCGGGGTTGCGTTCGATCGCCTCGCGGCCCAGATCGCCGAGTGCTTCCACGTTCGCGGCAATTGCTTCCCGCAACGCCGGCGGTGCGCCTTGCCGCAGCCGTGAAAGGCTTAGGCGTTGACCCAGCGCCTGCAGGTTTCGGCCGTGGACCGAGAGTGCCGCTTGGCGCAGTTCGCGCAGGGTTTCTTCGGTCACTTTCGCCGTGACCAAGCCGTGCCCGTCGCGGTCCCCGCCGACCCAGGTGCCGAATTGCATGCGGGGCAGTTTTCCGGGGCCGTCGATGAGCGCCGGATTGAAGCCCGCCGCTCGCCACGCGTGCCGCAACTGCCAATCCAGGCGCGGCAGAACTTGCGGGAACATGTCGCGCAAGTAATACAAGATGCCGCGGCGCTCGGTGGCCAGGTCGGGTTTTTGCAGCAGGATTTCTCCGGTGCGCCAGATGCGTTCCAAGGCGACCTTGATTTGCTCGCGAATAAAAGCCTGCTCGGTCGGCGTCCACATCTGGTTTTCGCGCTTGACCAAAAGTAGATAGAGTTCCCGGTGTTGCTCGAGAACCGACGAACGCTTCGCCTCGGTGGGGTGCGCGGTCAGTACGGGTTCGACCCAAATAGTCGGTAGCGTGTCGGCGATTTTCTCCGGTGAGAAATTCATTTCATGGAGGCGCGCGAGGTGTTTGCCCCACAGGCCGGGCTCGGCGAGCAGGCCGACCCGTTGCTCCACTTGACGGCGGGTTTGTGCGGCGGAATTTTCCTCGACCATATTCAACAACTGGAAACTCAGCGACAAAGCTTGTAGGCCCGCTTCGGTGGTGAGCACTTCGTCGTGTTTTTCCTTGTCGCCCGCCGTAGCGACCCAGGGCAGGGCGGCGGCCAGATCGTCGTCACCCAGGTCGGCCAAGATCTCCTGAAAGCACGTCATGAGCTCCCGCAGATCGCGGTCGAGTTTCTCAAAGCTGTAGGAAAGTGTTAGATCCGAACTCACCGAAAAACCTCCGCACCTCGCGTGTCGCGTGTACAGGAAAGGTTGTGACGGTATGCGCGGACGTCAAGCGGACGTCCTGATTATACGTACCTCACGATTACCGGTTTTGGGAGTCGGCAGGCCGGTCGCCGCTAGCCGATGAGCGGGTCGGTGACCTCGTCCGGGTTCGGAAAACGCCCGGTTTGGTCTTTGGAATAGACGAGCTTGCCGTCCACTTCAACGTCGAACACGCCGCCGGCGCCGGCGATCAATACGGGTTCCACGCTGAACTTTCTTTTGAATTCAGCCGCCAAACTGGCGGCTTTGGGCTGGTAGTTTCATACGCTGCAGTAAGTGATTCGCACGTTCATCTTGCGCTCCGTGTCGCTGTTGTCGTCACAAAAAGGTAGGGCGTCTAGTTGCCGAGGGCAAGGTCGTCAGCCGCCCCCAAAGGTCTTGAGCATCGCCTGAATTGCCGGCGGATCTTCCTCGCGCATGATCCTGAGCACGTCGGCGCGATTGTCGCGCTTGATGGCCGCGTACGTGCTCATCTTGAATCGACCCAACTTGTCGGCCAGCGCGACCGCCGCGCCGAGCAACTCATCTTGCGGATGCAGCGCGTCGACGTAACCCATCGCGTGGGCCTGCTCGCCGGTAAACCGGTCGGACGTGTAGGCCAGATTGCGCCACGCCTGCGGCGTCAGGATGTCTTTGAAAATCGCGCGCATACCCGGCAGGAAGGGGATGTTGATTTCCACTTCGGGCAGCCGTACGAAGCCCTTGTCGGGCGACATCAAGCGGAAGTCCATGCTGGCGGTGATGATGGCCCCCATCGCCACGCAATGGCCGTTGATCGCGGCGATCACCGGTTTGGGAAAAGCCGTAATCTCGATCATGAACTTGTTGATCATCCCGAAGAATTCAGGCACGCCCGGCGGATTCTGCATCGCTTCCTGCATGATCCACTCGAGGTGCAAGCCGGTTGAATAATATTTCTCCACGCCCGACGTGATTACGAGCGCCTTGACGTCTCGGTCGGCGGCCAACTCGGCCAAGGCCGCGACGATCTCCTTCAAAAATTCGGTGTTGAATTGATTTTGGGGGGCGCGTTGCCACACCATGATGGCGACATTGCCGTCTTTTTCGATACGTAGGTTGCTCATCGACGTTTCCTCTCAAATTCAAAACAGTGCAATGATGCTCCGAACTTGCCCCGACGGCCGCGAAAAGTCAAACCGTCGCGGTGGTCGCGAGAGGAAAAATCACCAAGATTTTCCAAGAAAGCGCTTGACATCCGACCCCTATCTTGGCGTATTTAAAAGCCTCAACAACACGCTGGCGAACCCCAAAAAACTTTGGGTTTTTCGCCCGTACTAAGTGTACGGGAATAGCCATTTTGCGGCCTCACGAGCGGTGACGGCCAAGGCGGAAAGCGGGAATAGGTCATGGCGCACGTCACCAAAACCAGGGCGGAAAAGCTCCTCGATAAAGAATTCAAGGTCCTTGACCACGGTTTCGTGCGCCTCGTGGATTATCTGGGCAGCGACGAACGCATCGTCCAATCGGCCCGGGTTTCCTACGGCAAGGGAACCAAGTCCGTGCGCCGCGACAAGGGCTTGATCGATTACCTCATGCGCCACGAACACACCTCGCCCTTCGAACAGGTCGTGTTCACGTTTCACGTAAAGATGCCGATTTTCGTCGCCCGGCAGTGGGTGCGGCACCGTACCGCGCGCATGAACGAGATCAGCGGCCGTTACAGCATCCTTACCGATGAATTCTACGTCCCCGCCGACAAGGACATTCATCAGCAGAGCACGACCAACATGCAGGGGCGAGACGAGTCCTCGCCGGCGGCGCCGTTGTTGCGCAAGGAGATTCGGCGGCGTCTGGTAGAAAGCAACCAGGAAGCCTACGGCCAATATCAAGACATGATCGAAAGCGGGATCTCGCGGGAGATCGCCCGCATCAATTTGCCGCTTTCGCTGTACACTGAGTTTTACTGGCAGATGGACCTGCACAACCTTTTTCACTTCCTGAGACTGCGGATGGATCACCACGCGCAGCTTGAGATTCGCGAGTACGCCAAGGTCGTCGCGAAAATCGTCAAGACCGTCTGTCCCTACGCGTACGAGTCCTTCGAACGTCACATCCTTGGAGGATGCCGCCTGTCGACCGAGGAAATTCAGGCAGTGAAAAACTTGATAGCAGGAAAAGCATCCGGCTTGCCCGCACGCCGCAACCGAGATTTCCGCGAAAAATTGGGGCTCGACGAACAATAGAGGATAGCGACGGCCGACAGCCGGCCCAACACCGTCTCAAAGAGGGTTCTCGATGAAAAAAGCGCTCGCCGCTGGTGATTCGATGTCTTCAGCGGCATCTATATATTGTAGTAGCGAGTTTCCCGTATACTACATCTTGTGGCCGACGTGGCGTGGTGGTATAACTACGCCCTTCGTCGGACCAAATATATTGCAGTGGAGGTTGCCAGAGAGCCGATCATGAAAATAAAGCGTCGATTCACCAGAAAAGGGAAGAGCCCTTACGAGTCCTTTCGATTCACTAAGCGGTTTAGCCAAATCAGCAATCCCGATGGCACGCCCATCGGCGATTCCATGGACGTTACCGTCCCCGAAAGTTGGTCCCAGATCGCCAGCGACATCCTGGCGCAGAAATACTTTCGTAAGACCGGCGTGCCGCAAACCGACGAGAACGGCAACGCGATGACCGGCGAAAACGGCGAGCCGTTGCTCGGCCGCGAAACCGATGCCCGGCAGGTTTTCGATCGTTTGGCCGATACGTGGACCGATTGGGGCCATCGGCACGGCTACTTCGACTCCGAGGACGATGCGCAGGCCTTCCGTGACGAAATAGCCTACATGCTCGCCGCGCAGATCGCCGCGCCCAACTCGCCGCAGTGGTTCAATACCGGTCTTTCCCATCAATACGGCATCAAGGGCCGCGCCCAGGGGCACTACTACTACGACCCGGAAACCAAGCGGGTTAAGCGCTCCGAGTCGGCCTATGAACGCCCGCAGGCTCACGCGTGTTTCATTCAGTCGGTCAGTGACGACCTGGTCAACGAGGGCGGCATCATGGATTTGTGGACCCGCGAGGCGCGGGTGTTCAAATTCGGGTCCGGCACGGGGAGCAATTTTTCGGCCCTGCGCGGCGCGGGTGAGGTTCTTTCCGGCGGCGGCCGCTCCAGCGGTTTGATGTCTTTTTTGAAGATCGGCGACCGGGCGGCGGGCGCGATTAAGTCCGGCGGCACGACGCGGCGGGCGGCCAAGATGGTGATTCTCAACATCGACCACCCGGAGATCGAAGACTTCATCATGTGGAAGGTGCGTGAAGAGGAAAAGGTTGCCGCGTTGGTGACCGGCTCGCGCATCATCAAGCTGAAGCTCACCGCGGTTTTCGCCGCTTGTCAGGCCAACGGCGCCCGTCCGAGTCCGGATCCGAAACACAACAAGAAGCTGCGTGCGGCACTCCGCGACGCTCGCCAGGCGCAGATTCCCGAAAGCTACATTCAGCGCATTCTGGGCTTTGCGCGCCAGGGTTACCGCGGCATCGAGTTTGAGGAGTTTGATGTCGATTGGAACAACGACGCGTATCAAACCGTGTCCGGGCAAAACTCCAACAACAGCGTCCGCGTGACCAATGATTTCTTTCAGGCGCTTGATAACAACGAGCAGTGGGCGCTCATCAGCCGGCTGACCGGCGAGCCCCACAAATACGTGGCCGCCAAGGAATTGTGGGAGAAAATCACGCAAGCCGCCTGGTCCAGCGCCGATCCAGGGCTGCAATTCGACACGACGATCAACGAATGGCACACCTGCGCGGCCGACGGGCGCATCAACGCCAGTAATCCATGCTCGGAGTATATGTTCCTCGACGATACCGCGTGCAACCTGGCGTCGTTGAACCTCGCCTCGTTTCTAAAGGACGACGGCGACTTCGACGTTGAGAAATTCCGCCACGCCTGCCGATTGTGGACCGTCGCGCTGGAAATCACCGTGCTCATGGCCTCGTTCCCGAGCCAGGAGATGGCCAAGCGCAGCTACGAATACCGCACCCTGGGCCTGGGATTCGCCAACTTGGGTTCGCTGCTGATGCGCCTGGGATTGCCCTACGATTCGGACAAAGGGCGGATCATCACCGCCGCCGTGACGGCCATCATGACCGGTGAAGCCTATGCGACCAGCGCCGAGATGGCCGGCGAACTCGGTCCCTTCGCGCGTTACGAAGCCAACAAGAAGCACATGCAGCGCGTCATTCACAACCACCGCCGCGCTTCCTACAACGTGCCCGCCGCCGAATACGACGGGCTGTCCACTACGCCTGTGGGCCTCGACGCCACCAAGTGCCCGACCTATTTGCTGCAAGCCGCGCGCGGCAGTTGGGACCGCGCCGTGCAGCTCGGTCAGGAGCACGGTTTCCGCAATGCGCAGGCCTCTGTGCTGGCGCCGACCGGCACGATCGGTCTGGTGATGGATTGCGACACCACGGGCATCGAACCCGATTTCGCCCTGGTGAAATTCAAGAAGCTGGCCGGCGGCGGCTATTTCAAGATCATCAACCAGGCGATTCCCGACGCCTTGCGAGGCTTGGGTTACGACGAGTCGCAGATCGAGAAGATCGTCACCTACGCGGTGGGCCGGCAAACGCTTCACGACGCACCGCACGTCAATCCTGAGGCGCTCAAACGACTGGGTTTCACCGAGGATGTCATCGACCGTATCGAGCAACGCCTGCGCTCCGCGTTTTCGCTGGAGGATGCGTTCAGCACGGTGTCGCTCGGCAAGGATTTCATCGCCAAGCGCCTCAAAATCAGCGAAGAGATGGCCATGTCGCATCAGTTCCGGCTACTACCGGCGCTGGGCTTTTCCGAAGAACAGGTTCGCGAAGCCGATCTTCACGTGTGCGGAACGATGACCGTGGAGGGCGCGCCGGAGTTAGCTGAGCAGCACGTGCCGGTGTTTGATTGCGCCAATCGCTGCGGCCGTTTCGGCAGGCGTTATATCTCGATCGGCGGGCACTTGAAGATGATGGGCGCCGTCCAGCCGTTTATTTCCGGCGCGATCAGCAAGACGATCAATATGCCGCTGGAAGCCACGCTCGAAGACGTTTCCACTGCGTACCGGGAAGCGTGGCGGTTGATGACCAAGGCGGTCGCGTTGTACCGCGACGGCAGCAAGCTCTCGCAGGTTATGACCTCCTACCGTGACGAGGCCGATTACGAAGCGGAGGAGGAGCCTGCGCCGAAGGCCGATGCCGAAATCGCCGCGCAGGCGATCACCGAACGCATGATCAAGTCGATGTCCGACCGGCGGCGTCTGCCCAGCCGTTGCTCCGGCTATCGCCAGAAGGCCAAAGTCGGCGGCCATTCGGTCTACTTACACACCGGCGAATACGAAAACGGCAGCCTCGGCGAAGTCTTCCTCGACATGCACAAAGAGGGCGCGGCATTTCGCAGCCTGATGAACAGCTTCGCCATCGCCATCAGCTTAGGGCTGCAGTATGGCGTGCCGCTGGACGAGTACGTCGACGCCTTTATTTTTACGCGGTTTGAGCCCAACGGCATTGTTGAGGGCCACCCGCACATCAAGATGAGCACGTCGATCATCGACTATATTTTCCGCGACCTGGGCATTCAGTATCTGGGCCGGAACGACTTGGCTCACGTGACCGACAACCTGCCGGACGATGACCCCAGTGATCCGCGGCCGAGCAAAATGAAGGCCAAGCCGAGTCGACAAGCCGAAGCGGCGAGCGCCGTCCCTCCGCGTTCTGAAAGCTATACCCAGATGGCGGCCGGCGGCGGAACGGTGACCACTACGGTGACCGGCGAGAGCCTCGTCGAACGGGCCAAAGCCAAGGGATACACCGGCGATATCTGCCCGTCCTGCCATTCGGTGACGATGGTGCGCAACGGCACGTGTCTGAAATGTATAACGTGCGGTGAAACTACCGGCTGCAGCTAAGAAGGAGGTCGCGATGGCCCGGGAAAGCTGGCACGAATACTTCATGAAAATCGCGCAGGAGGTCTCGACGCGGGCGACTTGCGACCGGCTGAAGGTGGGGGCGGTCATCGTGAAGGACCACCGCATCCTGACCACCGGCTACAACGGCTCGCTGCCCGGCACCCCCCACTGCGACGAAGCCGGGCACATCGTCAAAGACGGCCACTGCGTGCGCACCATCCATGCCGAGGCCAACGCGGTGCTGCAGGCGGCGAAATTCGGCATCAGCCTCGATGGCGCGACGTGCTACGTGACCTTCAAACCGTGCCTAAACTGCTTGAAAATCTTGCTGGGTTCGGGCGTGCAGAAGATCATTTACCGCGAGATTTACGGAAACGAGAAGTCGTACTTCGGCGAAGCGGAATTGCTCGACGGCCTCAACCCGTTTCAAAGCCTGGACGACGCGCTTGCCGAGGAAAAGGCCGCCCGTGCCGCATGCCACAAAGAAGCGGGCAACGAATAATCCCCCGAATCTCTGGTCCATTTCGAACCAATTCATTGGGGACAGACCCCAACCCTGATTCTATATTATTCAACTAGTTATGACACCCACCCTGGGGCCAGACCCACCCTGGGGCCAGGCACCAGCGGTTAAGGTCGTGATGTTACGAAAAGTTAGAAGGAATTAGGCGGCGGGTTGTTTTTGTTGTTCCAGAACGATACAGCTCGAGGCCGCGAGGCCGTCGGCGAGTTGTTCGGTCAGCAATCGCTTTTCAAAAAGGCCATCCAACTGGCTCTTGACCCACCCGGCCTGTACGTGTCCCAAGACCTGCCCGTTGTGCCGAATCGGGAATACATCGTAGGTGAGTTCTTCGTTAACCCGGGCCAGATGATCGCTTCGCACCCATGAAAAAGTCGACTCGCCGCGGCCCGCCGTAAACGTGATGTTGAAGGAACTGCAACCCAGCATCGAAACCACGCTGAGCAGCATGTGATTGACTTCCCAGAGCGATTCGCTTTTCTCCAAATTCGTCACCAGTTTGGCCAAAGTGCCGCGCAGCCGGCGGTTATCGCCTCGGTGACGCAGCAGCCGATCCCGGACATACGCCGGGCTGAATAACACGTAAACACCTGAAATCCATACTAAAAAACCGACTGCGGCCGAAGCGCCCAACACGCCCAGCAAGTAGGTCCACCAGTGCCCGATCAACATCAACACGCTTGCCGCCGACAACACCGAGGTGGCCGTCCACAAAATCAGCACCGTCTTCGCCTGGTCCCCAATGCGTTGGTACACCCGGTGATGAATGTGGTCGCGATCGGCTCCAAACAGGCTCATACCGGCGATAAACCGCCGCGCCATCGCCGTACTGGTGTCGAGCAGCGGAATAAAAACCGGCAAGAGAAACGACGGTGTGGCGATGCCGCCGCCACTGGTCCGAAACGCGTGAATCACGCCGGCCGCGACGCAAACACCGATCAATAGCGACCCAGCGTCACCGAAGAATATCCGCGCCGGGTGAAAATTGAACGCGATAAACGCCACCAGGGCGATCATGATCACGAAAAGACCTTTGGCCAAATTCGGTTCGCCGGCCCGCGACAGCAAAAACACGCTTGCCGCCAGCGCCGCAAAAGAAATGCCCGCCGCCAAGCCGTCCAGACCGTCAACAAGATTCATCGCGTTGATGAGCCCGATGATGAACAGCACCGTCACCGGCGCCGCCATCCAACCCAGGTGAACAACGCCCAACGCGCCGAAATCGAAAGCCGTGATCACCGTACCGGTGCCGACCATGATTTCCGCAGCCAAAATTTGGAACATGAATTTCCAGCGGTGGTTTACGTGCCGGAAATCATCCACGACACCCAGCGCGAACAGCAGTACCGCCGCCGTGCCGATACCCAGATATACCGGTAAATTCCGGCTCCGCAGCAGGTCAAAATCGCTGAGCACGAATGCCACGACAGGAATTGCCGCCGCCATCGCAATCGCAATGCCGATGCCGCCCACCCGCGGTGTGTAAGCCGTGTGTACGTTGCGAATCGTTTGTTTGTCCGCGCAGCCTAGGGCATAGCCCACACGGGTAACAAAAGATAACGATAACAGAGAGATGAGGAACACCGTTGCAATCGCCAAACCCGTAATCAACATTGGTCGTTCCGGTCCTTCGAAATGTGTTCGCAAAATCAAAATGCCGGAACACTCAAAACCGAAAAACAACCTTCGATTCGAGTTATCCAGCAGATGCAATGTCCAATGGACTCAGGTTGGCACCGCGGAATATCCAATTTCCTTTACCACTGTGGATTTCACACCCTCAGCGTTAGTTCATACCTTACAGAGTCCATCGGACGTACAAGATTCAAGCTTTAGGAAGGATAGCACGTTTTGCGAAGGAAGGGCATTAAAATTTTTTACAATCAAGCACTTATTAGCTATTTCCTTACGTAAAGTGTAAGGTTTTGTTAAACACCTCAAAAACCAAAGGATGCGTGAGCCCATGCCGAGGCGCCGCCGCTCCATGGCTCGTCATATTCAGCAGGCCTGCTGCCAAGTAGGTCTTGCGCCCACATTTGCGTGCCGAATCGTAGGCGCATACCGAACGAAGCGATCCATTCCGCCTCCAAGCCGCCGCCGAAATCACGCTGCTCCCGTTGCACGTGCCGAAAGCGCCAGCGGTGAAACGCCGGAAGGAAGGAAAGCCGCCAAGCCGGCGTTACATGCCAGCGCAAACGCCCGTCGAAGGCTTGCGCGCCATAGCCGTACGGATGGCCGAGAACAAGTCCCTCGTATGTGTACCCATCCTTGTAGACATAGTGCGTATACCAGAATCCCCGCGCGTGGGTGTCGACCCATTCGCCCACGATATCCACCGGCCCGAAATCGAGCCGCACTCCCCACAGATGGGCCGGCATGGCCGGAATCGGCACGCGCAACCCGGCAATCGTGTTCCAGTCGACGGTTTCGGTGCCGTATTCCCACCACGCCTGCAGTTGCCGAAACCTCTTCCAAAGTCGGCGTACTTCCGGAATCGTTACCCGCGCGTCGAAACCGGCCAGTTGGTTGGTGTCGCCCTGCTTCCCATAGGTGTGTTCCGAGCGCCCTATCAGGACGTCATCCAGGTTTTCCAGGCCGGGCTTGCCGCTGCCGTCGCCCCCGAATTGGATGACGCGCGTAACGCCGATTTCCACCCGATCCAGGGGCATCAGCGTCATGCGGCCGCCGATGACGTACGGATTCGGGACGTGCCGATCCTCTTCCAGTTGCGCCAGAAAAGCGGTGAGCGACATCGGACCCAGGACGCGAAAAACCCACGGCAAGCGGAACGCTTGATGCGATTGCAGCTTAACCAGATCCAGCGGCGGCGCATTGTCCGAGAGCATCAGCGCGCCGTACTGTCCCGGTCCCCACCAAAGACTGTCTCGGCCGACCGACGCCGCGACGTTGAACCACTGCAGCTTGGCGTAAGCGATGTCCATGTCGAGTTCTTGCACGTCATCCTGATGCGACGAGTCGGCGAAGGCTCCGGCAAACTCGATTTGCGGGCGCGCGAAAAGCGCCAAGTGATCTTCCAATTCCAGGGCGGCGTCGAAATAGACCACGCCGCTGAACGCACCGTAGTCGGTCGTTGGCGGCCGCTCGAAAGTCTCGTCGCGGTTGCGCAAGCCGGTGACGGGGTCGGTCAACTCTTGGTCGAAGGGGAACTGCTGCAAAAACCGACTTTGCGTGCGCGAGGCGCCGGTCGCGAGCGCCGCTTGCTGTAGCGGTGCAAAACGCGTGTCGAAATGGTCGCGATTTCCCTCCGCCCGCCGGTACGCGATATCCTTCGCCAATCGCCGCGCCAACCGCTCGTGAATAGCGGCGAACAGCGGGTCGGCGTGAAGTTGCGAAAAGTCTTTCCGATCTTCGATGGCGATGACGATACCCGCCGCCTCCAGCCGCGAGATCGGCAACGTGGCCAGGTTCGCCGTGTGCCCCGCCAGGGCCATCAGCTTCTGCAGGTCGTCATAAAGAGGGTCGTGCAACGGCACGTTGGTCAGGCCCACGCCCAGGGCGGCCGGCGCCGCGGCGAGTACGATCGCCCCCGCGAGTATCCACTTCATCCAGCGGCGCGTGATGGGTCTTGGATGGTTCAAAGCGTTGAACGCTCCGGCGTTCAATTATTTTCGATTGTGTAGATGACGGCAAAGCCCGAGAGCACCAGCGCGGCGGTGCCTGTGAGGATCGTCCAGTAGTCCTGCCAGAATTTGAACGTTTGTTCTTTTACGTAAATGGTGTCACCCGGTTGCGGGATGGTGTTCAAGTCCAAATCTTCGCGGGTGCCGTCGCGGTGTACGATCTCCGAACGCCGCATCGAGGCGCGCGTCGTGATTCCGCCGGCCAGGCCGACGTAGTGACGCGCGGCGTAGAACGGCACGTAGGGCATCGGTCCGGGGGAGACGACTTCGCCGCCGACGAACACTTTGTTTTCCAAGGTCGGCACGATGACGAAATCGCCGGCCTGCAGCGCCTTATTTTCGGAAAAATCGCGGTCGATCAAGATGCGCGTCAAATTCACGGGAATCGTCTCGTACGTACCGCCGTCGACCCGCCGGCGAATAAAAGCGTGGTCGGTGTCGGCGAAGGGCGTCACGCCTCCGGCGCGCTGAATGACGCTGTAAGCGGTTTCGCCTTCAACGAAGGGGTACACGCCGAAATGCTCGGGATTTTGGCCTTCTCCCACCGCACCGTTAACCGCCGGCGCCGGGCCGCCGTTTGCTGGTCCCGCGTGGGTTGCGGCGCCGGACAGTTCAGTTCGCGACACTGTCGATTCGATGTCCCACCGACCGCTGCCCTTCACCGCGCCCTGCACGCGGATCACTTTTTGGTAACGATCCAGCGTGGGCACGAAGATGCGGTCTTTGTCGAAAAGTTCGACACCGCCCGCGGCCATGCCGTCGATCGTGACCCGGCGCAGTTGGAATTGTGTCGAGTCCACGCGGTTGATGATTTCAATTTCGTCGCTCCGGCTCACGGCGTCGCTGAGGCCGGCGGCGTGAGTCTCGACGAGCTTTTTCAAATCGTCGCCCGGGGCCAGTTCGTATCGACCGGGCATTTTCACAGCGCCCGAGACGTCGACCAGCCGCTCCACCGGTGGGAATCTCACCAAGTCGCCGTCCAGCAGCGTGAAGTCTTTTTCGGCGCTCCAGTCGCGGACGATTTGGAGCAGGTCGACCAAGGCGTGCTGACGGCCGTCGCGCCATACTTCCACGAAGCGCTGCGAACCCAAGGGGTTGGGCCCGCCGGAGGCTGTCACGAATTTGGAGATGCGCGTCAGCGCCGTGGCCTTGTGTTCGCCCGGCCGCCTCGCGTGGCCGGCCACGTACACGATGAAGGTGCGCGCGCGGTGGAGCGATATGTCGAAGGTGACGCCGGGGTACACGGAGGCGATGCGCCAACTGATTCGTTTTTTCGCGTCACGCAGGCTCGCGCCGGCCAGGTCGCCGACCTTGCCGATGGTGGGCACGAACAGCTCGCCCTCGACATTGATCGGCGCCAGGGCGCTTAGTTCTTTTTGGCCCCACACTTGAATCGAGAACACATCGCCCACGCCGCAGAAATACTGATCGGGATCGATGGGACCGGCAACGGGAAACACTTCGAGCCATTGCGCTGCGTCGGCAGTTGCGTCCTTATCTTCCGTCTGGGTCGTCGCAGAAGTATCCACGGCCCATGCCGCGGGCGGCGCAATCACGCCCACCACGAGAACGAGGCAAAACAACTGGAAAAATCGACTGTAATTCCGCGAAATTGGCAACAGATCAGCCCTCCGTCCGCCCGTAGTATATCGATTTTTCGGAAAAAATCGAATCAAACTCAAGCAAACATAAATGGAAGTTGTGACCACGCGCAAGCTCAGGTAAAAGGAGAAGCCGTCCGAAAACTTGTTGTTTTTCCGCAAGGAGCGCCCTTTGAGCGAATCCCGCGCCGCTTACCCACCGCCGCGCCCATGGCATCTGCACGCACTGTTGGGTGTCGTATTCGCCGGAGACGCCCTGGTGTGGCAGGTGATCTACTTCGGCACCGGCGCGACAATCCGCATCGGCTGGATTTCGTTTCTGGCCATCGTCGTGCTCGTGGCGTTGCTCGCGTTGCGGCGCGACTTCGCGCGGTTAGATCGCCGCGTGCTCTTTTTGCAGGGGCTGCTCGTGCTCTACGCGCTGACCGGTTTGTGCGTCGCGTTTTTCCGCACCGGCGAGGTAACCGGTTACGCACTCTGGAAAACAACCGGCTTGCTCATCAAGGGAGTGGCGGGCATCTGGGTGATGCACCAGATGATGCGGACCTGGACCGATCTGCGGCGCGCGATCGTCGTCTTGCTGCTGTTCGGCCTTTGGGTGTGCTTGCCGAGCCTGCCCGAAATCGCGGCGGGCGACTTGCACAAGGTCATCTACTTTCACAAAGAAATTTGGCCTCGCGGCGTGTTGGGCATGCCCCTGCTCAACGGCTTCCACCTGAGCAACCGTCTCTCGCCGCTGATCTTGATGCCGATATTCGTATTGTTGCATCGCGACCGCTTTCCGCTGCCGCGGTGGCTTTCGGGGCTGTTGGCGTTGGCGGCGATCATGCTGTTTCCGTTGATCGTGTTTCTTTCCGGATCACGCACGGACTTGGCGGCGATGGTCGGCGTTATCGTGTTTTGGCAGGTCAGGCAGGGCCGATTGCGCCGCCTGGCGCTCGTCGCGTTGCTCGCGGCGATTGTGCTGGTGGGGTTTTCGCTGGCCGGAACCGGCGATTCCCAGGCGTTGGAGCGAGCCGAGACGTTGATGAGCGTTCAGTCGGTGCTGGGTGACAAGAGTTTCGCCGAGCGGCTGACGGCGTGGCGCGCCTCGACGAACATCTTTCTGGAGCATCCGTTCTTCGGCGTCGGATTCGGCGAGTTCGGCTACTTTTTAGGCTACGGCCGCGGGGCGCGAATCTATCCGCACAATATATTCTTCGAGTACGTGGTGGATATCGGGCTGCTGGGGCCGATCATCGCGGCGCTGTTGGTAACGCTTCCCTTCGCGGTGTTTTGGCGGCGCAATGACGACCTTTCGCTGGTCTTCGTCGGCTTTTTTCTCGCGGCGTTCGTGACGGCGAATTTCACCGGCGACGCCGTAAACTTCCACCGCCTGTACATGGCGGCCGGCTTAATTCCGCTGCTTGCCAATCCGCCGCCGGATGAACCCTAAACGATTTTTCGGAAGAGTCAGGCCTTGTTCGGCATCCGTACTTCCGGCCCGAACACCGGCGGGGCGGGGGGAACCGAGCGGATTTCGGAATCGGGCGCCTCGATCAACGCTTCCAGGATCGGCCGGATCTTCGCCTCCCAAGCCGCCAGCGTGAACGAGCAGTGGGCCACTTCATGAGCGGCCGCGCCGAGCCGGGCGCGCAAGTCGTGATCGGCGATCAGACGCTCGAGGGCGTCGGTCAAGTCCGGCACCGCCGGATCGATCAACAGGCCGTTGAAACCGTCGATGACCAGGTTGCCCAGGCCGCCGATGTGCGTGCTGACGATCGCCGAGCCGTGATACATCGCTTCGATGCACGAGAGCGACGTGCCCTCGGAAAAGAGCGTCGGCACAACGGTGATGTCCGCCGCGCGGTACACCTCGCCCATGCGTTCGAAGGGCAGGGATTCGACGCGTACCTGGTCGCTGGGTGCGGGCACGCCGTGGTCGTTGAGGTAGGTCAGCAGGCGGTCGGTCTCCCACCCGTCGCCGACCACGTACCAAAAACGCAGGCGGGGATATTTCTTGGCGAGCGCGGCGTGCGTCACGGCCATCAAGGAGTAGCCCCGCCGGAGCTGCGTGCGGCGCGGAAAGGCGATCAGCAGGTCGTCACGCGCTTCATGGACGTGCGGCTCGACCTGCCCGAAGTGCTCGGTGTCGGCCCAGTTGGGGATGTACAGCAGCCGCCGCAATCCGGGGCCGTCGACGTATGCCGTGCGGTAAAAGTTGATGTAATTGGTATCCACGCAAATCGTGCGGTACGTGCGCTCGGCTATCCACCGATTCTGAAACTCGAAATAGCGCCGTTTCCACCACGGCGCCTCCCCGTCCCAAAAGATGCCGTGCTGGATACCCACCGCCCGCCGGCGGCAGAACGGGAAACCCAACTCCATCGAGGCGTACACGACCGGCGCGCCGGGCGGGATGAGGCGGTTGACCTTCCAATTGAATCCGTAGTTGCCCGACGCCCGCACGTTGCCCGCCACGCCCACGACCTTGCTGCGCTCCAGCAACGGCCGCTCGAAGGGCGTCGTCGCCTTTTGCAGCACGACCGCCTCGTGCCCTTGCTCCTCGGCCAGCCGCGCGATGTTGTAGACGTAACGCTTCAGGCCGCCTTGTACGACGGCCCCGCCTTCGTAGTCCAAAAATCGCAGCGCGACGATGTACAGCGTGCTCACGGTATCGCTTCTCCGGATGTGAATTAACCAAGCCACGAGGCACGATGTGGTGACGCGCCTCGTGACTTGCGATTTCGCCTGGATCATAGGCAACGCTTCGGGCTCGGACAAGGGCGCGGCTTGACCCGCGGTCCGCCGCCGTCGATATTGTCGGGCAATGCAACCGGAAAACCCCGAACAAACACCCGCACCGCGCGGCCTACAAGGCTTAATCGCAGGTTGGCTGCGCGGGTCGGTCGTGCGCGACTTCCTGCGCGTGATGTTTGGACATTTCGCCGGACGTGCCGGGTTGGCGCTGTCGATGATCCTCATCGCGCGGTGGCTGCCGGAGGCCGAATACGGCAAGTTCATCATCGGCTACGGCTTCATGATGTTTTTCGCCAACGTCTGGAGCGGTTTCTACCAGGGGCTGATTCGCCAGCTATCCGAATTGACCGGCGCGGGCGAGCAGGGGCGCGCCGAGGGCCTTTTCTGGGCGGCGTTTCGCTTTCAGACGCTCGTCCTGACCGCCTTGCTGGTCGGCGTGCTGGTGTTCGCGCAATACGTGGCGCTCGGTTTGTACGGCAACCCGGAATTGGCCACGGCCGTGCGCTTTGGCGCGCTGGCCGGCTTCCTCGCCGCTTGGACGCAGCTTTTCGCGATTCACTACCAGACCAGCCTGCGATTCAATCGTTATGCGCTGATTTTGAACCTGCGTTACGCGGTGATTACCGTGGGCGTGGTGGCGGCCGGCGTCTCCCCATGGTTCAACCTTTACGTCGCGTTGGGGTTGATCGTCGTGGCGGGTCTCGCCCCGGCGGCCATCGCCATGTTCGACGTGCGCCGACTGGGTCGCGGCATCGAGCGCGTGGGTCTCGGCGGTCGCATCACGCAGATCGTCACCGAGCAGGTGCTGGTGATCATCTACTTCTTGTTGATCTGGCTGGGCCTCGAAATCCCGATGATGCTCGTCAGCCACATCGAGGGCGATCTGGAAACGGTCGGCACCTTCGGCATCGCGTGGCGGATTTTTCAGATCTCCTTCATGGTGCTCTCGGCGGTGTATCACGTGCTGATCCCGCGCCTCTCGCGCGACCGCGAATTCGCCTACCAGCGCCACGTGTTCAAGCGCTGGCTCACCTGGACGCCGGTTCCCGCGGCGCTGTTCGCGCTTGTGTTCTGGGTGACGATGCCCCTGGTGATACCTTGGCTCTTTGCCGGGAAGTACGACGCCGCGATCCCGCTCGTGCAGATCTTCGGCGTGCTGATCGGGTATAACTTCGTGCTCAATCCGCTTTTCATGTTGTTGGCGCAGAAGGATTTCGGCTGGCTGGTCGGTTGCGGGGTTTGGTTTTTCCTGGCCAACGCGGTGGGGGGGTATTTCCTGATCAGCGCCTTCGGCTTCATCGGGGCGGGGTTCTCGGTGGCCATCGCCTACCAGTCGAATTTGATCGGTGTGGTGCGAAGCTGGCGTAACATTCAGCGGCGGACGGCGGCTTAATCCGGTCGTGCTTCGCTCAGCGAATCTTTCACCCAATCCATGACGGGCCGGTAGTACTCGCGGAAAAACGCGACGGCCAGCGCGGCCAGCACACCGATCAAGCAGCCGAATATCATCGTGATGGATATCCGCGGTTTGAGCTTTCGGATTGGTCGCTTGGGGCGGTCGATCACGATAAACGACAGGTCCGCTTTTAACTCTTTGAGCTTGGCGAATTCGAACTCGGCTTGCAGCAGACCGTAGAGCTTGTTGAGCACCATGATGTCGCGTTGCAGTTCGTTGAAGGTTTGCAGCAGGTCGGGCATGGTCTCCAGATTGGGTAACAACGTGGCGCCGCCGTCGCGTTGCGCGAGGCGCAGTTCGTCGATTTTCTCGCGGATCACGTCGTTGCGATCCTGCAGCATCTTGATTTGCGGGTGGCTGGCCGCGGCGTACTTGGCCAGGATGCCCATCTTGATTTCATTGGCCGCCCGCTCGGCTTCCAGAGTCGTGAGCAATTCCAAGGTCTTGGCGATCTGTTCCTCGGGCACGTAGATCTGATGCTTGATTTGAAACCGCTTAAGCTTGTCCACGGCGTCGCCCAGCTCGGCATCGACACTGGTTAGGCGCGTGGTGATAAAACGACGCGTTTCCGAGGCGCGGGCGTTAATCTTTTGGCTCAGCGCTTTCTGCAGGTTCGTCAGGGTCGATTCCGCCACCGCCACGGCCGCGTCGCGGTCGGGCATCACGGCGCGAACCACGAGCTTGCCCATCACCTTGTCCTGTTCGGAAAACAACACTTGCTCGCGAAAGTGTCGCGCGGCTTTTTCCATGTTGGGTTCAAAGCCCTCGGACCATTCCTTTTTTTCCGCGTCCCACTCGTCTTCGTAGAAATAGCGCTGCAGGTAGTCGGTATCGGCGATGACCATCTCAGCCAGATCGCGACTACGCAGGATGTTCAGGATTTTCAGATTGAGTACGTCGCCCTGGCCCGAAAGCGAGGCCAACGCCGAGATCGGCATGACGTCGGTTTGGCTCAGCATGTTCAAACTGTTGTCTTGTTGCGCCATGACAACCGCGGAGGAGGCGTAGTAGCGCGGGCCGAACAGGGCGTACGCGAGGCTGACAACAAACACCACGCCGAACACCACGCCCACCGGTTTGCGGTGCCGTCCCAGCAATTGCAGCAGCCGGCGCACGTAGTCCAGGGCGGTCGGTGCGGTCGGTGCGGTCGCGGCGTGCGGCTGGGTCATGATTCGTCTCTGCCTTTCAATCGCGGAAAACACTTGAGTGTGCCCACGTATAAATCGCTTTTCGGCTCGCGACAAGTCCGGCATGAGCCGAAACGCTCACGCAGTGATCGGATCGCCGCGCACGAGGCGGTTGATCAAGAGCGCCGGCTCGACGACGATAGGGCGATGTTTGATACTCCCGACGCGTTGCTTCAACAAACCGGAAGGGCTCATGTCGTCACAACCTGACACACGCCGCGT
This sequence comes from Candidatus Lernaella stagnicola, assembly GCA_030765525.1. Lineage (NCBI taxonomy): Bacteria > Candidatus Lernaellota > Candidatus Lernaellaia > Candidatus Lernaellales > Candidatus Lernaellaceae > Candidatus Lernaella > Candidatus Lernaella stagnicola. The sequence continues at coordinate 32,462 of JAVCCK010000044.1, read as the reverse complement.
GATCTGCTTCCTCAACCCCATCGGCCGAATCGGCGGGGCCGAGCGCAGCTTGCTGGACTTGATCGGCGCCTTGCCCGACGAGCGTTACCGCAAGGTGCTCATCGCTCCGTACGAGGGGCCGCTGACCGAGGAAATGCGGGCGCTGGGCGGCAAGGTGCATATCGTTCCTTATCCCGATTCGCTGCTGAAAGCCGGGCGCAACGCTCCGTGGCGGGTCGTCGTGATGGCTTTGTTTGCGCCCTTTTTACTCGTGCCGTTGCTTTGTCGTATAGGGCGAATTCTGCGCGCCGAAAAGGCCGACATCCTGCACGCCAACGGCGTCAAGCCGCATTTCATCTCGGCGCTGCTGGCTCCCTTCGTGTCGGTGTCGATCGTGTGGCATTGGCGGGACTTTTCGGCGAAGCGCGCGATCTGGCCGTTGTACCGATGGCTGGCACGGCGCGTACCGAAAAGAATCATTGCCGTTTCCGAAGCCGTAGCCGCGGAACTGCGGCCGCATCTGCGAAACGTGGTGGTCGTCTACAACGGCATGAACATCGCGAAGTACCAATCCGCCGGGCGACCCGCGCGCGAGGACCACGACGATTTTTTGGTCGGCATTTGCGGCATCTTGACGCCGTGGAAGGGGCACGAAGTGTTGCTGGAGGCCGTCGCCCGGCTCAAGGAGCGCGGCAGCAAGTTGCGGGTTTGGGTCGTCGGCGACGAAATCTACGACACCGCGGGGCACGGCAACTGGCGCGACCACTTGGAGGACATGAGCCGGAAACTCGGCGTCGAGGATACGGTTGAGTTTCTAGGGTACCGAAAAGACATGCCGGCGATCTTGCAGCGCCTGGATGTGCTCGTGCAGCCCTCCACCCAACCCGAGACTTTCGGGCGCACCGTCGCCGAGGGTTTGGCGGCCGGGTGCGCGGTCGTGCTTTCACGCATCGGCGGCATGCCGGAGATCGCCCGCCACGAGCAAGAGGGCCTGCAGGTCGAGCCGGGTAACGCCGAAGAACTCGCCGAGGCCATCGAGCGATACAGGCAAGACCCCGCGTTGCGCAAGCGCCTGGCCGAGGCCGGGCAGCGCCGCATCGAAGAGCACTTTTCCCTCGCCGCCACGTCCCGTCAGGTGATGGAATTGTACGACACGCTGGCGCCGCCGGCCCCGGTGTCAGCCGATGCCTAGCAGCTCTTCGTAGAGCCGCAGGTAGTCGCCCGCCAATTTGTTTTCGTCGAAAAGCTCGGCGACCCGCCGCGATCCCGCCGCCCCGTACGCCGCCAGCGTTACGTCGTCAAAGATCATTTCCCGCAGCGCCGCGGCCAAGGCGTCGGGATCCTTCGGCGCGACAACACGGCCGGTCACGCCGTCCACGTTCACGTACGGCACGCCCGAAGGTAGGTTGGTGCAGATCACCGGCGTACCGGCGACCATGGCCTCGAGTTGCACGACACCGAAGGCTTCGCTGGGTTCGACCGAAGGTAGAACGAACAGCGTGGCGGTTTTGTAGAGACTGCGAATCCGCTCCGGCGATACGCTACCGAGGAATCTGACACGTTCGGTAACGTCGCATTCGGCGGCGAGGCTCTTGAGTTCCGCTTCCTTTTCGCCCCGCCCGACGATGGCCGCGCGCGCCTCCGGCACTTTCGCCAGCGCCCGCAGCAACACGTCGACGCCCTTGTAATAAACCAACCGCCCCACGAAAAGCAGCAGCGGTTTGTCGCGCCAAGCGTCCGGCAGGGCTTCGTCCCAAGTCGCCGGAGCGTTTTGGTAGGGCGCCGGGTCGATGCCGTAATGAATAACCCGGCACTTGTCGCGGAATTCCGGCAGGATGTTCGAGAATTCGATGTGCCGCGGCGTGGCGGCCAGGATCGCGGCGCATTTCCGGTAGTATCGCCGGTTGACCGCATCGGCGGGCAGTCGCAGAAGCCGCTGGCGTACTACGTCGCTGTGGTGATGCGCGACCCACGGCACGCGCGGCCCGTCCCGCAGCAGTCGCCACGCGGCCAGCGGATTGGGCATGTGGGTGTGGATGAGGTCGGGTTGCAGTTCGGCGAGCATTTGCGTGGCGCCCGGATTGATCGGCTGCGAGCGAATCAGGATGGTGCGCGGCAGGCGGATTACGCGCACGCCGTCGATTGTCTCGTCGAGACGATCCGGACCGTCGTTGGACACCAGCGCCGTGACCTGCACGCCTTTTTGGGCCAGGTGTCGGCAGATCGACTCCGTGACGTTTTCGATGCCGCCGCGATATGGCGGGTAGTATTTGCCGAAATGCACGATGTGCATGGTGTCGCCTCGTGGGTGATGTGGCTGCGTGTTCGCTGGCACGATGCCAAAGGCCGCCGCGAGCGTCAATTCCCATTGACGCGATCGCCTGCGGGTGACTATGTTGGATGACGTTCGAAATCCATCAACCCTTGGACCCGTGAGGATGTCGTCATGAATTCCATTGAGATGATGAAATGTTTGCTTTCCAACGACGAATCAGCCGGCGACGGCGGCAACGTGCGCTACATCCCGGTCGATATTTTCGACATGTGGCGCTTTCTCATGGAGCGTGTTCACGGGTTGCAGGTCAATGACGCGCTGATCTCGATGTGGGTGCCCGAAGAGGAATTCGACACCGCCGAGCATGGCGAAAAAAAGGATGCGGTGGTTGAAGTGCAGTTCCGGTACATGGATATCGGCGAAGTGGGCCGCACCGTCACGCGTTATTTCCCGGAAGACGATTTCGACGGCATCTTCGGAACTTTCCGCCGCCATTTTCCGGACGATGACCGGATGAAGGAACTCAAACGCCGCCGTGGCTTTTTCCTGGCCGGCGCCATCGCGCGAAGCCTCGACCTGACCTAAACCGAAACGCCGCGGGCATAGCTGATGCGATAACTTCCCCAGAAACTCGGCTTCGCTCCGCGCTTCGATGAGTCCCTGTTGGTCGCGGTTGTCAGCTTCCCGGGTTGCGGATCTCGGCCAGCAGCGCGTTCTTGAATTCCTGCGTTGATAAGGGCACCACGTTCGGCAGCCAACACGCGACGTCCGCCGTCACATAGCCCTTGCCCACGACCGACCTGATCGCTTCCCACACCAGCGCCGCCGCTTCATCCCAGCCCAGGTAACGCAATAGCTCGCGGCCGGTGAGAATCAGCGACGATGGATTCGCCACGTCCTGGCATGCAATGTCCGGCGCCGTGCCGTGCACCGCCTCAAAAAGCGCCAGACCGTCGCCCAGGTTCGCCCCCGCCGCGAAACCAAGCCCGCCGATCAACGCCGCCGCGGCGTCGGATAAGTAGTCGCCGTTCAGGTTCGTGGTGGCCACGACGTCGTGCTCTTCCGGGTGCAGAATCAAGTCCTGAAACATCGCGTCGGCAATGCGTTCCTTGACCAGCACCTTGCCCGCGGGCACTTGCCCGAAATGCGCCGCTTCGCACTCTTCGAGCGTGATGACGCGGTCGCCGAACTCACGCTCAGCCAGTTCCTTACCCCAAGTGAGAAAGCCGCCCTCGGTGAACTTCATGATGTTGCCCTTGTGCACCAGCGTCACCGATTTGCGGCCGTGGTCGAGGGCGAATTGAATCGCGGCGCGCACGAGGCGCTCGCTGGCCCGCTGCGTGATGGGCTTAATACCGATGGCCGCCGCGTCCGACAAGCCGCATCCGGGCATCCACTTGGTGTTGATCAGCTCGATAATTTCCCGCGCTTCGGGTGTGCCGTCGGCCCACTCGATCCCCGCGTACACGTCCTCGGTGTTCTCGCGGAAAATCACCAGGTCGACGCGTTCCGGATTCTTCAGCGGCGAGGGCAGGCCGGGGATGAACTGCACGGGCCGCACGTTGGCGTAGAGGTCCAGCCGCTGCCGTAGCGCCACGTTGCACGAGCGGATGCCGCCGCCGACCGGCGTGGTCAGTGGCCCCTTGATGGCGACCTTGAAGTGACGAATCGCCGCAAAGGTGTCTTCCGGCAAGACGTGCCCTTCGCCGTATTTTTCGATTGCCGCATGACCGGCGAAAATTTCGAACCACGCGACGCGCCGCTTGCCGCCGTACGCTGCCTCAACCGCCGCGTCGAGCACTTCGCGCGTGGCTTCCCAAATTTCAGGACCGATGCCGTCGCCTTCGATGTACGGCACGACGGGATCGTCGGGAGTGACCACGTCGCCGTCTTGGCCAACCTGTACGATATGCCCCGTCGGCGGCGTCAGCTTGTCGAACTCTGGCACCGCGTTATCTCCGATCCAGGGGTAGGTACGGGCGGTTGTGGTCGCCGATGTACTCCTGCGCCGGACGGAAGATACGGTTCGCACTCACTTGCTCGACCCAATGGGCGCACCACCCGGCCGTGCGCGCCATGGCGAACACGCAGGTGAACAGGTCCATCGGCACGCCGAGCATTTCCAGCACGATGCCGGAATAAAAATCGACGTTCGGGTACAATTTCTTCTCCGCGAAACGTTCGGTGACCACTTCCTCGAGTTTCAACGCGGTTTCGTACAGCGAACGCCACTCTTCCCCGTTCTGGATTTCCAAAAGCCGCGGAATGAATTCCTGCATGAGCTGCGCCCGGGGGTCTTTGACCTTATAGATGCGATGCCCGATGCCCATGATCTTGTTGTTCGTCTCAATCATCTCGTCGACGAATCGGTCCACGTTGTGCGGTTTGCCGATGGAGTACAGCATACGCAGCACGCGCTCGTTGGCCCCGCCGTGCAGCGGCCCGGAAAGCGCGCCCACAGCGCCGCTGATCGACGAGTATGGGTTGCCAAGCGTCGAGGCGATGACCCGGCACGTAAACGTGCTGGCGTTGATCGTGTGCTCGGCGTGCATGATCAGCAGCTTGTCGAAAACCTCGGCCGCGACCGGATGCGGCTTCTCGCCCGTGAGCATGTACAGAAAGTTTTCCGCATGGGTGAGTTTCGTGTTCGCCGGCAGGGGCTCTTCACCGTTGCGGGCGCGGTCGAAGGCGGCTAGGAGCGCCGGCACGCGGGCGATGATGCCGATGCTGCGGCGGATATTGTGGCGCTGGGAGCCGATTTCGTCGGCGAAATAGTCTTCCCCGGCCAGCAGCGTCAGACCCGACTGGAGCGCGACCATGGGGTGCATGCCGACGGGAAATTTGGCGATCGTTTCCCGCACGCTTTGCGGTAGCGTGCGCGATTTGGCCATTAGCGTCGTAAACTGGCGCAATTCGCGGTCGTTGGGCAAGTGATTGTAAAGTAACAGAAAACAGGTTTCCTCGAAGGTGCTGTGTGCCACGAGATCCGTGATGGGCGTGCCGCGGTATTCGAGCAATCCCTTTTGTCCGTCCACGAAGCTGATTGCCGAACGCGTGGCGATAACGCCCTCCAATCCCGGCCGGAAATCGACCGTGTCCTCCGGTGGCTCCGCTTGTTCACTAGGAATAATCTTGTCACTCATAAATCAACCTTTCACGCCGGGCGCGAGTTGCCGAAGCAAAATTGTGGTGTGTTGTTCGGATACGCAAATACAATTACTTCCAAAAATATAATAAGGAACCATTGCCTCCGCAAATGGCGCCTTGATTTTTCCTGAATCGGCCGCCTGCCGACCCGACGATAAGGATCTCGTGTGGTTGCGCTACAAGGTGTTGAAAGCGACCTGACGCGACCGGCCTAGAAGAAAAACCAGATCGGATCGATCAAATTCATCAGCAGCGGATTGAAATCTTTGTCGATCGCTTGAAATTCCTCGCGCTCGTACCAATAGGCGGTCGATGCCTGCCAGAGGTATTTGTAGTCGTAGGAAGTCAAGCTGCGCTCCCACCCAATCGAATACTGGAGAGGGTAGCGGTACTTCGCCTCGCGGCGGCGTAGCGTGCGAAGATACTGCTGCGTCTCCGCCTTCGCGGCATGGAAATTCTCTTGCGCCACCGCTTCCCCATTTTCGGCCACGCCCAGTTCGGACAGCCGCCGCGCCGCCACGCCCGCGAAAAGGTAGTACACATGATTGGCGCGACGCAGGTTGATTTCCAAGCCGTCGACCAGTTCGTCGTACCACGGCTTTGCCGCCGCCGGCACCAGGGGCGCCACGCCCCGGGCATCGCCGAGCAATGCCGCGTAAAAATCGCGGATCTCGGCGAAAGCCGCGACCAGCGTATCCTCGACCTCGTAAATTCCCTGCTCGTCCATCTCGTACATTTCGCGGAAAACAACGGGCGTGAAGTGCGTGTCGGTGCCGAAGGCGTGACCGATCTCGTCGAAGGGATCCAGCGCCGAGAGATAGCTGGCCAGTTCCTCGTCGATCAAGGTCTGGTTTTGATTCTCGGTCAGGTCGGTGATGACCTTCTGCAGCGTCGGCGCGGCCTCGCCGAAAATGCCGGTGAACTCCGCCAGATAATCCCGCCATCCCTTGTCGCTATCCCAGATCGAGCGGGAAATGTGCCAATCGTTCAGCCAGTACAACCATTCGTGCCCGCTGGTAAAGGTCACGTGGCCGTCCAAGCCTTTGTCTTTGAGCAGGTCGATATCTTCCCAGCGCTTCATCACATACAGCGGCAGAAACAGCGGCACGTCGATGTCGAACGACACCCAATAGGCGCTTTCCGGGTAGTAATACACCTGGCGCGTGCCGACGATCGACAGCAGCCATTCAAGCAACGCGTCGAAATTCTCGTTACCGTAGGCCGGGGCCGGGCCGACAAAGCCGTAGTACATCACCGTGTGCGGGTAGGCGCCCATGCGCGGATCGGCTTCCTGCACGAGGTAGTTGAAATTGATGTCGCCGAAATGCTCCGCCGTCTGGCCCGTCGAGCAGTGCACTTTCACCGAGGCGTCGGTTCCGGGGTACGTCTCGTCCACATAGGCGGCCATGTTGTTGATCCAGGCCAGTTGATCCAGGTCGGAGACCGGCGTGAACTCCGTGCTGCCCATCTCCATGTTGATGTGGTCCCACGGCGCCTGCATAACGTAATCCAGACCTGCTTCCATGACGTCTTTCTGCTCGCCGCCGAACTGCGAGGGCATCAGCTTCCACGCTTTCTGCTGCTGAAACACCCAGGAGATCACCACGCCCGCATTTACATGGCGCGTATGCGAGTACGCGATCAAATCCGAATAGAAACCGACCAGGTTGTCGTAGTCGGCGGTGCGCAGCAGTTCGAACTGCCAGTAGTTTTGTTTGTTGCGCGCCAGCCAGTCGATCAGCCGTTTGGCCCACACGCGATGCTGCGGCGTGTCCCGCATCAAGAACTCGCTGGCCTCGATGGGGTGCATCGTGTGGATGTGAAATCCCCGGCGATCCCAATCCGGCGCTTCGAACACGTCGGCGTCGGCACACCACGCCACGGAACATTCAGGCGGCGTGTAGGTTTGTTCCGGATGGAAAAAACGGAAGCCGAAGCGCTCGAGCACTTCGTACACCCCGTACTGCAGACCGGCCGCGTCGGCTGCGGCGATGGCCAGCACCGTCTTGCCGTCTACCTGCGCGCCGCGCAAGCGAAACGACTCCGCCGGCAGCGTCGCCAGTTCCGAAACGGTGAAAACTTCGCCCGCGATCTCCTCATCGCCGATCACGATATTCAGCGTTGCCGCGTCGCCGGAAAGATAGTCGCCGGTGGTCACCGTGATGCCGTCGATTTCGCGCAGCAGCCCGATGGCGTCCTCGACGGCTAGTACCGCGGCGGGCGGCGAACCGGCGGGCTGCAGGAAATGCAGGCGTTGGCGATCGCGCACGGCGTCTTCGTCGTCGTCGCCGACCACGTCGTCGTCGGCTTCGTTGTCAGCCGCATCGTCATCGTCATCATCGCCGCCCTCACAGGCGACGAAGGCGATCGTGACCAAAAGCAAGAAAATGAAGGCTAAAAAGCCAAGGCGAGCCCATCCGGACATTGTTACCCCCTCGGGAAACCCTGCATGATTCGCATACGCCAAGCCGGCGTACACGCGGCAAAATACCAGCGACCAAACGCTATTTCAATCTCACGACGCCGCGAAAGCGCGGTCGAAAACGAGAATACCCTAGAAAATATGCGCTGCGATCATCGTGTATTGCACTGCCGCCACACCCGCCACATAGGTGGGCGCCAGCCACGCGCCGCGCTGCTGCCGGGACAAGCGCGCCAGGTGCGGTGCGGCCAAAAGCAACAACGGCCCAAGCAAGTGCGAGTAATAGCGCGACCAATACGGGCCGCGCACCGCCGTCACCGACAACAGAAAAAGCACCGGATACGCCGCCAGCGCCACTCGGTTGGCGTCCCAGCGTTGCTCGCCGAAGACCAGCGGCAGATAGGGGCACACGAGAAATCCCGTGGCGAACGCGAAGCGTGTCAGCGAGAAGTCCAGTTCGTTCCACCCCGAACCCATCAGCTCGACTTGCGTGCCGAAGTTGCGCCCGACGCCCAATAGCAGCAGATAGCCGCCGAACAGTGCGGCGGGAAGGGCGGCCGTCGCTAGGCCGATGCGCAGCCACTCCAGCCACCGCCGGCGCCCGGCGCGCCAATCGTCGTACACGGCCGCGAGGAAAGGGATAGCCAGCAAAGGAAAGAGCGTCGTCTTTTGCATGACCGCCGCGATGAGAAAAACGACCAGCGCCGTCAGACGGTTTTGTGTCGGCTCGTCGCGCCAGCGAAACCACAACCAATAGAACGCCAACACGAAAAAGGAACTGATGGCGTCGAGTTGAATAAACAGCGAATTGCGCATCGTCGCCGCGTGGGTCAAGAACAGCGCGCCGAGCAGCCACGTCGGCACATCCGGCGCCAGGCGGCGTCCGAGTGAGCGCACCAGCGCCAGCGAGCCGATTGTCGCGCCGAAACTGAGCATCTGCAGCCAGCGCAGCGGGTCGTCGTACACGACCATCAACACGCTGATGACCACCGGCGTCAACGGGCTGGGCGAGTGCGGGAACTCCGCCACCCATTTTTGCAGCGTAAACCAGGTTTCCGCGCCGGGATGCGTCCAGAAATCATGCAGTACGCGGGCGAAAAGCCAATAGTTATCCCACTTCGGGCGACCCCAATACTCCCAGTGGCGCAGCGATAAGTACCCGGCTGCAACAAGCAGAGCCGCGTAAATCAGGAACTCCACGGGTACCGAGATGCGTAGCCGCGACGAATCGTTTTCGACGGTGCGTCCGGCCGTTCGCCATACCACGAGGGCCAGCGCCGCCAGCGCCGCGCCGGTCACCCACAGCACGAGGGGGAAGTCGATCAGCAGGCGGTTGTAGTTTTCAAGAAAGACTTGAAACGGGTAGGGCACGGCCAGGCGTTTCAAGAACCAATCCGGCCGTTGCATCCACACCGCGGCCAAACTCCCGGCCGCCACCGCGCCTGCGGCCAGGAACATTGCGTGCCTCGTGTGGCGATAGCCCGCCAGCGTGGAACCTTTTGTGCGCAACCGCAGTCTCCCTTTTTGTTTGCCGCTACCATGCCGCCCGCGTCGGTTCGTGACAAGTCCAGGCCGTGACAAGCCCCGTCGCGCGTGGCATAAACATGACAATCACGTGACGTAAGATTGCCGGTGGCGCTTCGATGTCGATCAGCGCGGAACCGCCCCTGCAACGACAGGTTGGGAGGCTGCCGTGGACGAAAGTTGCTTGGTGATCTTTCTGGCGATCGTTAACCTTGTGGTGATTGCCTTCGCAGCCTTCGGGTTCGCCGCGTTTATCATGAACATGCGCCGCCGCGACGACGGGCGAAAACTCGAAACCCGCCTGCGCGTACTCGAACGCCAACTACGGATTTTCGCCGAATCGCGCGCGACACCACCGGTTGCTGAAACGTCTCCCGACAAGCCGCCCCCCGCCCAGACAGTCGACGCGCCAAGCCCGGTGGAGTTTGCGCCGAAACCGCAACCCTCGGCCGCATCTCCGTCGCTGCCCACTGCTCCACCCGCGCCGCCGACTGCGCCGCCGCCTCCCGCTACGCCGCCGAGCCGCCCCGCATCGGAAAATTGGGAAGAGATAATCGGCAAGCGTTGGATGACCTACGCCGGCGCGCTCGTGCTCTTTCTCGCGGCGGGATTTTTCATCAAATACGCCTTCGACAGCGGCTACGTCGGCCCCACCGCCCGCGTGTTGCTGGGTTTGGTGGCCGGTATCGCCGTGATCGTGGCGGGTGATCGCTTCATTCGCCGCTCGATGCCGATCTTGGGGCAGGGGATGCTCGGCCTTGGCCTGGCCGTGATTTTTCTCTCTACGTTTGCCGCGCACGGTCTCTACGATTTGGTGCCGCGGGAACTGGCTTTCGTCGGTTTGATCGGCGCGGTCGCACTGGGCATGACCTTGGCCGTACTGCACGAGGCCGTCGTTATTGCCTTCCTCGCCGTCCTCGGCGGCTTGTTGACTCCCGTGTTGCTTTCCACCGGCGTCAACTCGCGCGACGCCCTCTACGCGTACCTGATCCTGCTGGATCTGGCGGTGCTCGGTGTCGCCTTCTTTCGCCGCTGGCGGGCGCTGGACGTGCTGGCGTTCGTGGGCACTTACGCGTTGTTCTTCGGTTGGTATTTGCGCTATTACGACGAGCCGCAACGCTGGGCGACCTTGGCTTGGCTCGCCGCCTTCTACCTCGTGTTCCTGATCCTGCCCTTCGTCAACCATTTTCGCCACGGCACCAAGATCAAGGTGGAACGTTTCATCATGGCCATGGCCAACGCGGTGATCGCCTTTGTTTTCGCCTACGCGATTTTGCATCCCGAGCACGATTTCACCCTCGGCTTCGTCGTCCTGGTCATGGCCGCGTGCTACCTGGCCCTCGGCATACTGACCCGCCGCCGGATCGCCGGTGACCCCGCGGCGCTTTTCGGCTTCGTCGCCCTGGCGGTCGTTTTCCTGACGATGACGGTGCCGCTGCATCTGCGCCTGAACGGCATCACCCTGGCCTGGGCAGTGGAAGGGCCGGTGCTGATTTACCTCGGCTACCGTTTCCGATATCTCCCCGCGCGACTCGGCGGCGCGGCGGTATTCCTGGTGGCGGCCGGGCGCTTGCTCTTCACGCATTCGACGTTGCACACGGCGTATTTCACGCTTTTCCTAAACGCCAAGTTCGGCAGCGCGCTGATAGTAGTGGCTTCCGCTTTCGCCCTGGCTATCGTGCATCGCGCCTTCCGCTCGCAGGCGGAGCCGGTTGATACCGTCGTGGAAAAGGGCGGCCTCATCGCGGGCGGCCTCATCGCAGCGGCGCTCGTTGGCGAGGAAATCGCCCAATTCATCGAGTTTTTCGACCAACCCTTCGTCGTCGAAACACATCGCAGCAGTTGGCCGGCCAGGTCGCTTGTGTGGGCGGTCGCCGCGGCGCTGTACACCCAACTCGGTTGGCTTCGCCGCGACGTCGTGGCGCGCGTCTTCGGCTTGGTTTTGATCGCTGTGGCTGCGGTCTTGGCCTACCGATGCTACTTCATCGATTGGCCCAAAGGCTTCATCGTGTTCGCGAATCTGCGTTTTTTGCCCAACTTCGTCGCACTGTTCGTGTTCGGCTGGTATTTGCATATCGCCCGCCGTCGACCGAAGGAAGAGGTTGAACTCGGGGCGCTGCCGTGGCTGTTCGGCGTATTCCTGTTATGGCTTCTGGTGATTCTCAGCACGGAGATCTATCGCTTCACCGGCGATACCATTACCGACACATCCCTCTCGCTGCGCGCCGGGCAACTTTCGTTGACGATTACTTGGGCCGCCTACGCCATCGCTTTGCTGGTCGTGGGGTTCTGGAAACGATGGCGACCGCTACGTCTGGCGGCGCTGGGCTTGTTCGGCGTCACGCTCGCCAAGCTCGTGCTGGTGGACATGGCCGGGCTGACGGCGCTCTACCGCATCCTCGCCTTCTTCTGCGTCGGCGTGTTGATGATGGGCGCTTCCTACCTGTACCATCTCGTGGAAAAACGATTGAACGACAATCCGGGAGAAGCATAGTGAAAATTCGCGCTTTCGTTTTGGCCCTGGCGGTTGCGCTGAGCGTCACGCTTGCCGCCGCCGCGCCGACTTTCGACACCAAGCCCTTTTCCCATATGGCCGACGTGGAAGCGGCGCGCGACAACACGATGTTTCGTCAACTCGTGCTGCCGCCCGCCGTGCTCGACATCGCCGATCCCTCGCTGGCCGACTTGCGATTGGTCAACGCCGCCGGCGACATTGAACCCTACGTCGTAAAGACCTTGCGGCGCGAAAAGGTTGTGTCCAAGTACACCGCCACGCTAACCAACCGCACATACGACCCCGGCCGATCCGTGCGGGTCGACGCGACCTTCCATGGGCGGGCCGAGAAAAACGTTCTCGAAATCAAAACCAACAGCCAGGTTTACAAGCGGCGCGCGCTCATTGAGAGTTCGGCCGACGGTCGCCATTGGCGATACGTGACCGAAGGCTATTTGTTCGATGTGCGCGGCGGGTCCGGCGACGGCTTCGTGAAGAACCGCATCGCCATTCCCACCCACACCGACGACCACTTCCGCATCACCGTGTTCCACGATGTCGACGACGCGTCGCGTGTTGACATCAGCAGCGTGGCGGCCTTTCGGCAGAGCACGCAGGGCGTGGAGCCGCAGGCAATCATTCCGATTCTGCAAAAGCGGGTGGAAGTGGAAAAAGAGCGCGAAACCCACTTATACCTCGACTTGCGCCACGCCAACCTCGCTTGGCGCGAAATCGTGCTTGACGTCCTCGAGGGTGAATTCTCGCGGCGCTGCACGGTGCTCGGGCGGTCCACCGAAATCATGACCGTCACGCGCCGCGGCGAAGACGGCTACGAGAAAAAGGTCGAGAAAGAAACACCGTGGCAAACCGTTTACCAAGGGGCGCTGTACCGCCTGCCGCGCCGCGAAGGTTCAGAGGAACATCTGGCACTGCCGCTGAGTGGCCGCCAATTTCGATACCTGCTGATCAAAATCGAAAACCGAGATGACAAGCCGCTGGCCGTCACGCCGGCCGAGGCTCGATTCTCGCCGATTGCCATCCGATTCAAGGGGCAATCCGGTGAAGCCTTCCAGTTGTATTTCGGTTGGCCCGCCGGCAAGACTCCCCGCTACGATCTAAGCAAATATGCCGACTCGCTGGCCGAAAAAGGTCTCGGTGAGGCCGTGCTTGCCAACGTGCGCGCCAATCCGCAATACGAAGCGGAGCCCAAGCCGGCCTTGGACTGGCACGAACGATACCGGGTGCTGATCTGGTTGGCGTTGCTGGCGGCATTGGGCGTGCTGGCGTTTTTGACGCTGCAGCAGGTGCGTCGAGCCAAAGCCGACTCGTGAAATCAACCAAAAGGTTTTCCTTCCCGGCCCAAACGTGCTAAACGAAAAGCAGGAACAACCTGGGGGCGACGGAGTCAAGCATGCCGAAGCAAATCGCGGCGTTCTTGTTAATAGCCACTCTGGCCCTCGCGCCCGCCGTCTTTGCCAATCCCCTGCCGGATGAAACCGTGGACCTGCCGTGCCGTTGGGAAGGCGAAACGCTGTGTGTCGGCGTGGAGTTCTTACGCGTACTCACGAATCTCGATGGCGATTCCGTTGACGATTTCGAGAGCGAGCGGGCCGTTCGCATGGCCGACGGTCTTGATGTTTGGTTCGGCCCGCGTGAAGTGCTGCCGACCGCGGCGGGCGGTGCGTTGGGATTGACGCGCGAATGCTTCCCCATCGAGTCCCCGTCGTTATGCGATACCGAGCCGGAGCGTTGCGTCGACTGCAATGCCAATCCGGGTGCCGAGTGCCCGGGAACCTGCCTTGAGACCTACTACTTCTCCTTGCCCGCCCTCTGTCTGCCGCACGGTAATTTCCAGATGGAAGTGCAGCAGCAAGAAGGCGACAACTGGGAGTATCTCGGCCAGTGCGACGAAATAAAATTCACCCAAGACGAGAATTGCGACGACACCGAGCAGAGTGTTTGCAACGAGGCCTTTTGGACCGACGAAATCCTTTTGCCAGTGCCCGCCGACGATGACGACGACGATAATGACACCTACCCCACCGACGAAAACGATGACGACGATGACAACGACAACAACGATAGCGGCGGCTGCGCCACCCATCGCTCGCCGACGATCCCGATGCTCGCGTTGATGCTCGGCGTGGGGTTGCTTGCTCTCGCGTTGCGACGGCGTCGGTAGGCGCGCCGCGCATGTTCGAATTCTCAGAATTCACCGTCCGCTGGTTTAAAGCCTACCTATTCACCTTTGCCATCGAGGTGCCGATCTTCATCTTCTTCGCCCGGCGCTACGCCAAGGCGTGGCAGTTGGCGATCGCGGGAGCCGCCGGCACGGCCTACACGCATCCTTTGTTGTGGTTCGTCTGGCGCGACGTCGTCTACTCGTGGTTTTTTCACTGCGGCGGGCGCGAGATCATCCGCAGCCCCTATACCGCCTATCTCGTTTCCGGCGAACTGCTGGTTTGCGTGCTGGAAACCTTCACCTTTTGGGCCGTCCCGCGCGCCTTCGGCCGCCGCATTCCTTTCTCCCTGGCCGTCGCCGCCTCCTTCATCGCCAACGCCGCCAGCTTCGGCGTCGGACAGTTGATGAATGCGCTGGGCTGGGGGTTTTAGGACGCTCTGTAGCGACTACTCGATTTCCTAACAGGTTCCGACCGGTACGGTAAAGGTTGACAAAGCCTTGTCGTAAGGTTGACAATGAGCGCGGTGCGGTTGACAATGTCGGTTGCCGGGTAAGGCAAGAAAAAAGGAGTTTCCGGGTCATGGCAAAGGTTCGTGAACGCGGCGAGAAGATCCGCCGTTTCATTCTGGAAAATGTCGAATCGCACCCAAGCGATATCAGCAACGTCACTGCGGAACGCTTTGGGATTTCGCGCCAGGCCGTCAACAAGCATTTGCAGCGGCTGGCCGGCGAGCAAGCGCTCGTCGTTTCGGGAAAGACGCGGAACCGGCGATACGAACTCGCTCCCGCAGAAGCTTGGTTGAAAAGATACGCGATCACGCCGGACTTGGCCGAAGACCGGGTCTGGGCAACCGACCTTCGCCCGGTTTTCGACAACTTGCCTGAGAACGTCAGAAGCATCTGGCAATATGCGTTCACCGAGATATTCAACAACGCGCTCGAACACTCCGAGGGTTCCGATGTAACCGTCGTAATAAGAAAATGGCCGCAACGATCCACGATCGTCATTGGCGACAACGGCGTGGGGATTTTCAAGAAAATTCAAAAAGCCTTGGGTTTACTGGATGAACGTCATGCGGTGTTGGAACTGGCCAAAGGGAAGATGACGACCGATCCGCAACGCCATACAGGCGAAGGCGTGTTTTTTACATCACGCATGATGGACCGTTTCCATATCTTGTCCGGTGACGTTTTTTTCAGTCACGAGTTTGGGAAACCGGAAGACTGGATCGAACAATTGCGGCCATCGAGGCAAGGAACTTTTGTCGTCATGGAATTGAGCAACCACTCGGCCCGTACGACGAAAAAAGTTTTCGATCGATTTGCCTCAGGCGACGATTACAGCTTCTCCAGAACCATCGTTCCCGTACGCATGGCGCAATACGGCGACGACGAACTCATTTCCCGTTCCCAAGCCAAAAGGCTTCTGGCCAGAATCGACCTGTTCAAAACCGTAATGTTCGATTTCACCGGCGTTCACATGATCGGCCAGGCTTTCGCCGACGAGATTTTCCGCGTGTTCGCGCACTCGCACCCGCGAATCGAATTGCTGGTGACAAGAGCGAATTCGGCGGTGAAAAGAATGATTGCCAGAGCGAAATCTGTTTCGTCATAGCAGCTTTCTGTGATTCGTGCGCCTCAGTTCTTTCACCCCGAGTCACCCCTCGACGAGTGGGGCGGAATCATCTACAGTTCGGGCGGAAACGGTGCTTGACTTTGAATGTGTGTTCAAATACTCCTAACACGATGACGGCATTTGTAATGCGTAAAAATTACCCTCTGCGAAGGAGAGGACAATGAGCGAATTAGCGATCAATGGCGGACCGAAAGTCAGAACCAAGCCGTGGCCGGTCTGGCCGCCGTCGAGCGAAATGGAAAAAGAGCAACTGCTCGACGTGCTCGAAAGCCGGTCGTGGGGCGGGTATCCCTCACCCAACCGCAAGGCGAAGGAGTTTGGCGAAAAGTTCGCTGCCTACACCGGAGCCAAATACGGAGTCTGTTGCGCCAACGGCACCGTCTCCCTTGAGATGTGCTTGCGCGCCGCCGGGCTCAAGTACGGCGACGAAGTCATCGTGCCGCCCTATACCTGGGTCGCCACCGCCACCGCAGTGGTCACGACCAACGGCGTGCCGGTGTTCGCTGACGTGAAGGCCGAGGACTACACGCTCGACCCCGACATCGTCGAGGCCAAAATCACCGACAAAACCAAGGCGATCATTCCCGTGCACCTGGGTAGCTCCGCCGCCGACATGGACCGCTTCATGGAGATCGCGGCCAAGCACAACCTGATCATCATTGAAGACTGCGCCCACGCGCACGGTGCCAAATGGAACGGAGTCGGGCTGGGCTCGATCGGCCATTTCGGCTCGTTCTCGTTCCAGTCCAGCAAGCTGATGACCTCCGGCGAAGGCGGCCTCGTGCTGACCAACGACGAAGAGTTCAACATGAAGCTGCACAGTCTGGTCAATTGCGGGCGCAAAGAATCCGGTTACAGCAAATTCGACGGCTGGCTGGTCGGCTGGAATTACCGCATCGGCGAATTTCAGGCCGGTGTGCTGTTGGCGCAATTGGCGGCGCTGGATGAACGCACGCGGCTGCGGATGGAGAACGCCGCCTATTTCACCGAACAACTCCGTCAGATCGACGGCATCGAAGTCATCGAGCGCGACCCGCGCCTGACGCCGCAGCATCACTACCAATACATTTTCAAATTCCATCCCGAAGGCTTCAAGGGCTTGCACCGCAATCAGTTCCTGCAAGCGCTTTACGCCGAGGGCGTCGAGTTTGACGGTCCCTTCTACGAGGCGATTCCCGGCCGCGATGAATTCCCGGTGACCGCCGATTACTACCCGGCGATCCGCGAGCGCTACGGCGAGGCGATCACCGAGGCGCACGCCGCCGATTGCCCCGTAACGCAAAAAGCGACCTTCGACGAAGCCGTTTGGGTGCACTATCCGTACTTGATGGGCACCAAGCAGGACATCGACGACATCATCACCGCAATTCGCAAGATTCAGGAAAACGTCGACGAACTGCTCTAAGCACGTGACTCCGCGAGAACCGGGCCCATTCGTTTCGCCGACGAATGGGCCTTTTTAGCAAGAGGGAATCATGAACTTCAAAGCGATGGTCGAGCAGCGTTTTCCCCAAACCGTGGCGTGGCGGCGGCATTTTCATCAGCATCCCGAAACGTCGTGGGACGAACATGAGACCAGCGACTTCTTGGCCGCGCGCCTGAGCGAAATGGGTTTGGCGCCGCGCCGAGTCTCCGAAACCGGCCTGCTGGCCGATATCGTCGGCGGCAAGCCGGGCGGCACCGTCGCGATGCGCGCCGACATCGACGCGTTACCGATTCACGAGCAGACAGGGGTACCCTATCAATCCGAAAAACCCGGCAAAATGCACGCCTGCGGTCACGACGTCCATGCGGCCATGCTCCTGGCGGCCGCCGCCGGGTTCGTGGAACACCGCGACGAACTGCCGGGTACCGTGCGCCTCATCTTTCAACCCGCCGAAGAAACACCACCGCCGGAAGCCGACCAACGAGACGAAACCGGCTCGGTGGCCATGGTCCGCGGCGGCGCGATGAAGGGCGTCGATCGCGTGGTCGGGCTGCACATTTTCAGCGACGTTCCTCTCGGGGTGATCGGTCTGGTGCCCGGGCCGATCTTGGCCGGGTCACTCACCTTCGACATCGCCGTCACCGGGCAGGGCGGACACGCCGGCATGCCGGTCGGCACTGTCGACGCCTTGGCCGTGGCGGCCCATGCCGTCGTGGCGCTGCGCAGCGCCGCTTCCTTGGGCGCCGATCCTAACGAACCGCTGATCCTGCACGTCGGGCGCTTATGGGCGGGCGACGCTCGCACCGCCGTGGCCGCCGAGGCCAACATGGAAGGAACAATTCGCTTCGTGAACCCCGAGGCGTTGGATGAAATCCGCGAACGCGTCACCCGCACCGTGGGCGGTGTCGCGCGAGCTTTCGGCGCCGCGGCCGACATCACCTTCGGCGAACACGTCAACCATCCCGTCGTCAACGACCCGGACACCGTGGCGGCTCTCGCGCCGCTTTGCCGCGAGATCGTCGGCGAACAACAGGTAGTGAGCGGCAAACCTGGTATGGCCTCCGAGGACTTCTGGGCTTACCTGCACGAGGCGCCGGGCGCGTTCGTGCTCATCGGCGGCGGCAACCCGGCCAAGGGAATCACCGCTGGACACCACAGCCCCTTTTTCAACATCGATGAAGACGGCATGAAAACGGGCTTGGAGTTCTGGCTGCGTCTGGGCTTTGCGGGATTGTTCTAAGTCGACGAGGTTCGACGCACGCGGTCGCCACGCCCGCGGCCGGGTGCCCGGTCGATGGCCGCCAATTGATCCAGAAGCTGTAGGTGAAACGACGCCGCGTCCGGCTGGGCCAACGATTTCTCCGGATAAATATCGTACAGCGCGCGGAAGTGGGGCGGCGTCAGGTTGGGCATCACAACGTTCGCGCCGCGCTGCAGGCCGCTGGTTCGCCCGCTTTCTCGATTGATGGTTTCCAGCGCCGTCGTGCTGGGCAGGTTGGCTTCCGGGCAAACGATTCGCGTCAGGGCGACGACCCGGCACGCCATCGTTTCGGTGGAGGGAACTTGGTCGGCATCCTCGATCTTCACTTCGATCTCGCCCCGGCCCAGCGGCGTTTCCGGGTGGGCGATAAACGGCCCCACGCCGATCATGTCCAGGTCCATTTCGCGGAAGGTTTCGATGTCGCGCGCCAGTGAGGCGAAGCTTTGTCCCGGTAGGCCGACCATCACGCCCCCGCCGTTCTCGTAGCCGAGTTCCCGCAAACGGCGCAACTGAAGACGGCGGTCGGTATCGCCGCCCGGTCGCGGCGGGTGAATGCGCCCGTAGAGTTCCTCGTCGGAGGTTTCGAACTTGAGCAAGTAGCGATCGGCGCCCACCTCACGCCACGCCGCCCAATCCGCCTCGGGCCGCTCGCCGAGACTCAACGTGACCGCCAGGCCGGTCTTTGCTTTCATTTGCCGGATGATTTCGGCCAGCCAGGCGGTTTCGATTCCGTAATCCTCGCCCGACTGCAACACCACCGTACCGTAGCCGAACTCGCGCGCCTGCCCGGCGGCGTCGAGTATCTCCGCGGCGGTCATGCGATACCGCGACAGCCCGCGATTGGGCCCGCGGATGCCGCAGTACGCGCATTCGCGGACGCAGTAATTGGAAATTTCCACCAAGCCGCGCAGGTGCACATCGTCGCCGACCCACTCGCGCCGCGTGCGGTCGGCTGCGGCCCACAGCAGCGCCAGTTGTTCCGGATCCGTTTCACGCAGCCATGTCTCGACGGCCTCGCGCGGCATGTCTCGGGTAAGGGGCGGATTCATCACGACAGAAGTTCGCGCTCGATCAAATCCACCAGCGGCGTCAAATCCGCCGGGCCGACGATCGGCGCAAAGTGTTCGGTGAGCCGGTCGGTCACGATGGCGAGGCAATCCTCGTCCGGCCCCAGCAGCGGCGTATCGTGCGCATCGGTGAGGAAGGCCTCGACCTTCGGCCCCGGCAACCGCTTGCCGCCTTCGACCACGATGATGTCCAGCGTCGCCATCCATTCCCGCAGGCGCGCGAAGTTGGCCTGCTCGTCCGTCTCGTCGCCGAAAACCGCAAAGCCGCTCGGGGTGAGAAAGGCCGCCAAGTGCGCCCCGGCTTCGCGGTGCCGATGCGAATCGGTGCCGGGCTCGTCACGCGGGTGATCGTGCGCCGCGTGCTTGATCGTCCCCACGGCAAAGCCGCGCGCCGTCAGCAATTCCACGAGTTGTACGACGAGCGTCGTTTTGCCGCTTTTCTTCTTGCCGACCACCAAAAGCGTCGGCGGTTTGGTTTGCCTTTCCATCACGAATGCGACTTTAGGCAACATGATTCGCGCTGGCAACCTGACTGTGGTCCAAAAAAAAGGGACGCCGAATCGGCGCCCCTTGCTCGACGAAACGTGCTGGATGGGTCAGCACGGATCTTTTGTCGAAGGCATCCCTTTTTCGGCCCACACGTCGAAGCCGCCGTCCATGTTGGTGACGTTCGTGTAGCCGATCATTTTCAACGCGCCGGCCGACAGACCGCCACGCGCGCCGTGCTTGCAGTACAGCAAAATGGGTGCGTCTTTGGGCACGTCGGCGAGCTTGGCGCCGATTTTGAACTCGAGCACGCCGCGCGGGATATTCACCGCGCCCGGCAGGTGACCTTCGGCCACTTCGCCCGGCTCGCGCACGTCGATGATCGCCTTGAACTTGCCCGCCTCGATCATCGTTTTGGCCTCGTCGACACTCACGGTTTTCGCAGCTTGTTTCTTCGCCCACGCTTTGTACTCAGGGATTGTGGCGAATACCTTCGCCGCAGGCGCGGCCGTTGGTGGGGGCGGTGGAGCCGCAGCGACCGGCGTGGGGCCCACGGCGGATTTGTCGGCGCCGCCGCAGGCGAACATGCCCAGACTCAGCAGGGCGATTACGATAATCAGAACAACTTGTTTTTTCATTTTCTTTTCTCCATAGCGTGCCGTGTTACCGGCGGATAAAGGGTCAACATCCAGAATCTTCGAACGCCGCGCCTTTTTTATTGCCCGCCGGCGCCGACGGGGTTGGTGATGGTGGTGGTGGAGGCGCAGCCTTGCCGGGCTGCAGCGTCGGGCTTGCGCCGCCGGATTGGTGCAACGCGTAGGCGTCCAACCCCCCGGCCAGCGCGTAGGCCTCGATTTCGTTAGCGCGCAACAGCGGCAGCAATTGGAAAGCCTTGCTGCCGTTTTGGTCGTACAACACGATCGGTCTTTTGATCCGCTTCAATTCGGCGATTTGCTCAGCGGTGCGCAACTGCCGCGCGTCGATGTGTACCGCGCCGGGCAGCGCACCCGTTTTCAGTTCGGCGCGCGAGCGCACGTCGACCAGATAATGCGGCCGCAAGCCGCCGTTGATCATCTCTTCCAACTGCCCCGGCTCGACCGCGTAACCGCCTTCGGGCATGAAGGCGAAATACGATTGAAAATCTTTCCCCACGAATTCCGATTCCGAACGATCGCCCGGCAGGTATGAGAAACCGGCGAGACCGGCCATCAATCCGACAACGACCGTCGCGGCGGCCAGCCACCGCCCGGCACCCGCGAACTGTTTGACCAACACCGGTTCTTCACCGTCGCGGTATTCGCCGAAGCGCCGTTCCACCCAGCCGAGCAAGGCGAACATCACCACCGCCGCGACCGCCAGCGCCGCCGTCAGATACCCGGCGGATACGCCCAAGGTTTGCATCAACGTCACGTTGCCCACGCGGGTGGCGTAATACACTTTCTCCACGACCGGCATGGCGAAGCCGAAGGACGCCACGCCCACGAAGATCCCGGCCAACGCCGCCATCGCGTCCAGTCGGCCGATACTCACCGATGTCAGCGCGGTGCCGGGGCAAAAACCGGTGGTCGCCATGCCGACTCCGACGAGCAAACCGCCGAGCAAGTGGGGCAGAATGTAGGTTGTGTTGACCGTCAGCAGCGAGGCGTCGACCAAACCGAACGCACTGGCTAACAGCAAACCTGCCGCCGCCGTCACGATCGCGGTAAACATCACGCGCGGTACCGCCATGTTGCGACCGTAGAAAAACGCCGCGACACGTCGCGCGGACGAGAAACCCGCCTGTTCGATCACCAATCCGAACGAAAGGCCGATCACAAACGCGCCGATGATGTCCAAGTTGCCGCCGATCACACCCGTTAAAGCCAGTGGTCCGTTCATGATCGCCCCCTATATCCACTGCCGGCGTACGAAATATGCCGCCGCGAATGCGCCCGCGAACAGGGCCAACAGGAAAAGCCAACTACCCGAAGCGAACACCGCCGCGCCCGAAAGGCCCTGGCCGCTTGCGCAGCCCCGCGCCAGACGCGCGCCGAACCCCATCACAATGCCGCCGACAAAAGCCAGCAGCAGGCGACTTCGCGCGCTGATGTTCGGTCCCCTTTCAAGGTCTTTGCGAACCCGGCCGGAGAAGATTCCGGAAAGGAAGCCGCCGACCAATACGCCGAAGAAAAGAAAGACCTTCCAAGCGTTGGCATGGCCGTCGGTGGCTTTGTCGAAATATTTGCCGAAATAAGGATGGGCTTCGGCGAAAGTGGGAGCCACAGCGTGAACGCCGGAGGCGATGATTGTCGATACTCCGCCCGACGCTCCGAGGCCTCTGCCGGAAAGGAAAAACGACAAGAGAATCACCAAGCCGAGCAAGATGCCCGCGAGGTAGGGATTCAAGTACGGTTTTTGCTGCATGGTCGCGTCCTCGCGTTTGCTAGAAGGCCAGAGTGCAAATGACTTCCTGGCCGGTAATCACCATCAGAAAGCGCAGAATCAGTCCGCCCGAGAGCACCAGAAGCGGCGCCACCCAAAAGGCGCGGACGTTGCCGGTGAAGTTGTTGAACACTTCCAGCACCAACGGCACCAGCAGGCCGAGGCCCACCAGCCCGATCCAAAAAATATGCGCCACGCCATCAGTGAGCAAGAACTGCGCCGCGCATCGGTTGCCGCCGCAACCGGCCAACAGGTCGATCACCAGCAGTAACAGCAACGCCAGTTCGACGAGGATCAGACCCGAATCCGCTGCGCCCAATTGGTGCTTTTCACGATGGCCGCGTTCGAACAGCACGGCCAGCGCCGCGGCGGTCGAGAGCCCCGAGATAAGAAACAGTGGGCCCATCAGCGCCGAATTCCAGAGACGGATCGCCACGAGGCTCGAAAGAAACACGCCCGTGTAGATCCCCACGCCCAGGCCGAGCGCCAAGTTGATCACCGCCAGCGGCGTTTTGTAGGTAAGGACGACGGCGCGCAGTTTGTCGTACCAACCG
This sequence comes from Candidatus Lernaella stagnicola, assembly GCA_030765525.1. Classification (NCBI taxonomy): domain Bacteria; phylum Candidatus Lernaellota; class Candidatus Lernaellaia; order Candidatus Lernaellales; family Candidatus Lernaellaceae; genus Candidatus Lernaella; species Candidatus Lernaella stagnicola. The sequence continues at coordinate 9,588 of JAVCCK010000044.1, read as the reverse complement.
GTGATTTTCTGCGGTACGAAATCCGGCAACTTCCACAGCATAACCAGAAAGAGCAGGTTGGCCGGATACACCAACACTAACAGCCAAGCGCCCCACGACAGAGCCGACATCGGTTTGAAGGCCGTGTAGAAGCGAAATACGTGCAGTTTGCTAGAGAGGTCCCAGAATAAGCAGGCCATACCCAGCGATAAAAACGCCGGCGCCAATAGCGCCCCCCACTTCGTGCTGAAGGGGAAATCCTGCTCGCGTTTCAGCAACACCAATAACGCCGAAAGGATCAGCAGCCCGGCGCACAGACCGCCGAGGAACAGATACAACGGCACCTGCCACTCCCAGATTTCCAGGTGCGGATCGATCAGCGGGTTGTTACGAGTCAGCAGTTTCTCAATCATTGCAGTCGCTCCTCACGTCGCCCAAGGCGAAGGTCAACATCCCGAATCCTCAAACGCCGCATCGCCCTTTTTCTCCCCGGCTGGTTTCGCCGCCGGGGCCGGTGGAGGTGCTGGGGCGGTCGTCGTCGCCGCCGCCGCGCCGCTACCGGTGGACGCAAAATCATCCGGTGTGTCCAACCAACCGCGCGTGCCGCCGTGAACCAGAAAATAAAGCTGCGGTTCGGTGCCCAATTCCGGACGCAGGCGCTTGTACTCGTTGGTTTCGATCAAACGCCGCACCTCGCTTTCCGGATCGGCGATATCCCCGAAGTGCAAACACTCGGTGGGGCAAACCGACACGCAGGCGGGCAGGTCGCCACGGCTCGTGCGGTGCGTGCAGAAAGTGCACTTGTCGGCGTAGCCCGCCGGGTTGGTGAACCGCGCGAAATAGGGACAGGCCGCCACGCAGGCCTTGCAGCCGGTGCACAGTGCGGGGTCCACCAGCACAACGCCGTCGTCGTTTTTGTAGCTGGCGCCGGTGGGGCAGACCGTCACGCATGGCGGGCGGTCGCAATGATGGCAGCGTTCGCTGCGGATCTCTGTGCGCAATTTGGGGAAGCGGCCCTCGGTGACCGTGGCGATCCAATCGCGATGGAAACCCTCGGGCACGTTGTTTTCGGTCTGGCAGGCGATGACACAGTCCATGCAGCCCACACACCGGCGGGTGTCGATCACCATGGCGAGACGCTTTTTCATTTTCTATCTCCTGCCGTGTTAAATGATGTTGATCTGACTGCCCTTGCCCCCGCCGCCCTTGAGCCCGCGGATGGGGCCTTCCTCTTGCAGGCTGTCGCAGTCGCGGCGCAGGTGTTGGGGTACGCGTTTTTCGGTCTTGACCAGTTTCACGTCGTTCATCCCCATGCCCGTCGCGCCCATCACTGGGTCGATTTTCACGTTGGTAATCAATTCGTTGTCGTTGACGCCTCGGCCGTAAGCCCTGCTCAAGCGCTTGGATCGGCTGCCCCAGCCATGCACCATGTAGACGCAGTCGGGGCGGATGCGCTCGGTGAGGCGCACGCGAATCTTGGAACTCGAACGTTTGCCCGACTGATTCTCCAGGTAGACGTAATCGCCCTCAGCCACGGTGTGGATTTTTGCCGCGCTGGGGTGAATCCACAGTTCGTTGTCGTTTTCCAAATCGTGGGTAAGCGGGTTGTTCGCCGAGCGCGAGAACGATTTGATCGGGCTGCGGCCGAACAGCAGGCGCAGGTAACCATCCTTGATCGGTTCGGGCGGACGGTAATAGGGAAGGGGCTCGCCGCCGAAGGATTCCAGCGTCGTCCCGTATAGTTCGATCTTCCCGGTCGGCCCGAATTTCGGCACGCGGCCCTCTTCGATATACAGCGGCCCGGGGCTAAACTCGACGACGCCCTGCTGCTTCACTTTTTCCGGCGACAGACCGGCGCGACGCAGTTGATCGTCGTTGTGCAGTTCGGCGTTGAGGAAGGGGTAGTAATCGCCCAGGCCCATTTTTTCGGCCAGCTTCTTGGCGATCCACCAACCCGGTTTCGAGTCGAACATCGGCTCGACCAACGGCTGCCGGATCGACAAAAACGAGGGCTTGAAGCCCTTCGCGTTGATCGGATCGTGTCGCTCCATGTACGTGCACTCCGGCAACACGACGTCCGCGTAGGCGGTCGGCTCGGTTGGCAGGACGTCGCACACGATCAGTGCGTCGAGCTGCCCCAGCGCCATTTTCATGTAGTAGTGATGCGGCACCGACTGGAAGAAATTCGTACCGACCACGACCCACGCCTTGATCGGGTACGGCTGCCGGTTGATCGTGGCGTTGATGATGTCCTGCATGACCGGCGATCCGCTGGGAACCTGGTACTTGCCCGTGCTGACGTGCGGCCTCTCCGATTTCGGATAGGGCGGATGCGAAGGCTTCGCAAGCTGCGGCCCGTCGGCAAGGAAAATACCGCCCTTGCGACCGTAACTACCCAGTAGTGCGTTAAGAATCGCCGAGGCCCGTGCCCGTTGCGTGTCGTTGCCGTCACGCGCGTTGAAGCGGCCGGGATGGATCAGCACATGCGGCGCGGCCGCCGCCAAAGCGTGCACGATCTCTCGCGTCACCGCCGGCTTGATGCCCGTTTCGCGGTATGCCCATTCGGGGGTGTAGGCTTTGACGTGTTCGCGAAGCTGCTCGAGGCCCGCGGCGTATTTCTCGACGTAGGCGTGGTCGTACAGCGGCTTCTCGTTTTCTTCGTGCAACATCACATGCATCATCGCCAGCATCAGCGCCAGGTCGGTATTGGGCTTGATCGGCAGATAGCGCCACGCCTTGCCCGCCGCGACCGAAAAACGCGGATCGGCGACGATCAACTTGGCCTTGCCCTCGATGGTCTTGGCCACGAATCGCGAAAACTCGCGCACCTGGCTCACGTGCATGTTCTCGCCCAAATGCGTACCGAAAAGCATCAGCACGCGCGAGTTCTCGATGTCGAGCGGCTCCGGCGATCCCATGCCCTGGCCGTACGTGAGAAAATAGCCCACGTCGCGGGAACCACGGCACTGCGCCGCGCTGGGTTTGCCGATGTTCGGCGTGCCGATGGCCTTGGCCAAAGGCTTGAACCATTCGCCCGACTGCCCGTGCACCAGCAGCGCCACGCTCTCGGGACCGTATTTGTCGATCACCCCCTGCAATAGTTCCGCCGCGCGCGCGAGCGCCGTGTCCCACGCGGCCGTTTCATACTGCTGCTCGCCGCCGTTTTCCGTGCGGATCAGCGGCGCTTGGAGGCGGTCAGGATCGTAGAGCATGCCGACACCGGAGGTACCGCGCCCGCAGAGCCTACCGCGGCTGAGGGGGTCTTTCGGATTGCCGGTGAGCTTCCACAATTTGCCGTCGACTACGTGGCCCAGCAGGCCGCATTTCCAGTAGCACATGGAGCAGTAGGAGGGGATGACTTTCGCATCGGCGCCGTATCCAAAACGCGGGTCGCGGGGGTCGGATCCATCCACGACTTGGTTCCACACGCCGCAGCCGGATGCGGTAAGGCCGGCAAAGGTCGCGCTGGAAATTTTCAAGAAATCACGACGGGTTACTTTCACGTCAGGATCCTTTCCGATGTCAGGTGTCCAAAATGGCGATACCCTTGTCGTCCGCGTCTTGCTCCGGCTCCAACGTCGCGCGCGCCTCACGGGCCAACTCGCCCGAGCGCTCGAGGTTGTCCAGCAGCATTTCGCGCATCAGATAAAAGACTCTGCGAATTCTGGAGTCGGCGAGGCTGTGGTGCACGATGTTACCGTCGCGCTGGCTCACCACGATGTTACGCTCGCGCATCATCGAAAGAGCCTGCGACACGTTGACCTGGGAGACTTTGAGCATCTCCGCCAGTTCGCTGGTTGTGCGATCCTGTTCGACCAACTCTTCGATGATGCGTATACGAAGCGGATTGCCGAACACCTTGCAGACGTCGGCGTGCCGCTTACAAATGGTTTTTTTCAACATCCGGTTCTCCTCCATCAAATGATGTCAATACAGCAGTTAAGCAGTTGCGAAATATTATATATTCGTAATATCGAACTTTTGAAAACCTGTCAACAGAAAAATGATTATGCAGCGTGATTCATAATAGAAAAGCGGCTTTCAAACACCGATGCAAAACGCAATGAGCAATTAAATCAAGTGGATAGGCGGCATATGGCGAAGCGTCGTTGGTTGAAATCTAAGGCGGCAACGTGTCCGACCGCGGAGCCTCCTCCGCCGGCAACCGATTATTGCGACTGGTTGTTTTCAAGGGGAAACCCACGTTCGGGCACAGTCTCCGAGCACCTGATTTAACACTCTGATTTCAACGAAATACCCGCCATCGGGCTTTTCGCTCGGAGAAGGCTGTGATGCAAAAATTCGCAATGAATACAGGTGGTTATCAAGTATTTCGTCGAGCCTCAAGCGAATATTCGGCGTTGATTTCAGAATTCTGACAAGCTGCTTGTTTCGGCCTTCGCCGGTACATCGGCAAGCCTGGCGGGCATCCTGTTGATTTCTCGCGCGAATTGAACGCCTCGCCGCAATTGGCACTATCCGTGCAGTTCTCGGGGGCGAGTGATTGAGGCGAAAACGACGGAAGATTCGTCCGCAAGTAAATAAACCGAACGAACAACCGATCAACTCTCTTTGGCAGGCTGTAGTTCGCGAGACCCGGCGCGAGGTGGTCTGCCAAAAGTTGGCGGCCAAATCCGATGTCGTTTATCGATACCGGTTGTGACCATTCCACTTAATGGTCTTTCCGATACCGACTCATTTCCCTCAACTGGATTCGTTTCCGCGAGGAAAGCGAATCATGCATTGTTGGGCCCCATGTGGGGCCTATTTTTTTTGCCTGCCGCCTCAGGTAGCATACCGGCAACCACAACCCGGAGTAGGTGTGCGAAAAAAACGGCTTTGGTGGCTCGTCCCCCTGGGGCTGCTTCTGGTGGCTGAAATCGCCTTGCGCGTGACCGGCCGCGAGGTGCCGCCGCCATCCTTTTGCCCGAACGGAGCCCCGCGAGGCGACTTCCGCTACGAGCCGCGCGAGGTGCTCGAGACTGCCGGCGGGCAGGTCATCCTTTGTCTTGGAGACGGTTGGACCTATGGCGTGGGCGTCACAAACCGAGAAAAGTGGCCGCATTTGGTGACCGATTTGCTTCCGAACGGACGTAAAAAAACGACCGTTGCGACACTTTCGACGTCCGATTGGACCACCGCGGACGCCGATGGCGTGCTGCCGTCGGCTCTGGAAAAGTGGTCGCCGGCGTGGATTGTGGTGTTCGTCGGGGTGCAGGATGCGATGCCTTTGGAGCTGCTCAAGGAGTATCCGCAAGGCGATCCGCAGACCGCCGAAACCTGCCCGCGACCGACACTCCGCACGTGGCACTGGTGGCAGCGTCGCCGCCTGGCATTTCGGTTGTGGCGCGAGGATCCCGACCGACCCGACAACAAGGAATTCCTGCCCCGGCGCGATACGGTGGCGGGCACTCAAAAAGCGCTCCGGAGCATCGTGTCCTTGGCAACGGACCACGACGCGCAACTCGTTTTCGTCACCTATCCGAAACTGCCGCGCGCGAAATTCGGACCGCCCTGGCTGCCGCTGGAGAGTCGCTACAACTTTCTGATTCGCGCCGCCGCGACCGAAGCCGCTGCGCCGGTTGTCGATCTCGAAGCCCGCTGGGGTGACGCAACGGCTCAGTACTTGCTGCCTTGGATGATGTGGCCGCATCCCAACGCCGCCGGGCACGCCGACATCGCCGCGGGTGTCGCCGAGGCGATACGAGCCACTTCGCGATAGTTTCTATTCGGTACTTATTCCATCAGACAGTCGTGTTCTCGGGAGTCGTATTCGGAAGGATAATCCGGAAGGACGACTTCGACGAGGTGAAAGATGCGTCCGATAATTAAGTATGGTGAAACGATAACCGCGTAGTTAGTGGCACTCGAAAAGATTGAAGTGATTGTTTCGTCAACAAACGATCAACAATCTAAGAAGCGCCCCATGTACTACGCGGGTATCGACTTGCATCGTAGCAACATTGTCGTATCTTTTGAAGACCGGGACGGCCTGGTGGACAAGCCACGGCGGTTTGCTTGCTTTGAGCCCAAAGTCATTCGGTGGAACTCGGTGCGAATGGGTATTAAGTGCTTGCACGCACAACATAGAAGAGGTTTTCGAGGAAGCACCTTGACTCACGTGGGTATGGGTGTCCCAAAAGTTTTTTCTTTACACGGTATTCTTTTTCGTGGTAAACTGTAACTGTTGGTGGTAAACAGTAAACATTCTTGGTAAGAAGTATACACCAACCGTATGTGCATTGGCGTAACTGATAATTGACTTGGAGGGCTGGGAGAATGGCACGCACAAAGGACCCGAAAAAAGGAAAAGTGAACGTGGAGTGGAGAGCGCCGCTTCTCAGGATTTTGGATGGGTACGACGATTTGTTGCGCGAGACATCGACGTTCCCGAACCTGGGAAAGCTCCCTCCCTTGGGGCGAGTTTCCGACTTGGAAAAAATCAACGTCGACCCCGACAGCTTCGCGGGAGCAGGTGCCGCTATTGTCGTTGTTGTTGTTTGTGTGGCCGTGGCCGCACGTCCCGGCGGCATGATCAACGAAGATTTTCTGCGGGCGAAGTTGCTGGATTCGTTATTGCCGAGAGAGCGCAGGGCGCTGCGCGAGGCGATTGAGCTTGTCCGCGGAAACCCGGACATCGTGAAAGGTTCGCTTGGAATCGCGCACACCGAATTGGGCCCCAATTTCATGGGGAATCTGGAGATCGTCGCCAAGGTGTTGGACTGATTCCATGATAATCGAATGAATGTCACGGTGAAGCGGTCGCTGGATGCCACTCCGCGCCGCACAAACGAGTGCTGCCTCGGCGACATTGATCGCGGCGAGAGAATCTCGGTCTATGGTTTTCGCTACCTCCTGTGCCTCGAGGGAACGGCCCTTCGAATCTGGCAGTTGATCGACGGAACACACACGATTAATGAGATTATCGACCAATTGGCCGGCGAGTTCGCTGTTCCGAATCGGGCCGCGATGGAGTATGAAGTCGTTTCCTACTTCGATCGCCTCGAAAAAATCGGACTGGTGGCGTGGCGCTTGCGGCCGCTATTCGAAGAGGTTCAACTCGATGGGACTTAACGGCCGCGTTCTTTTGTTACAGGCACCGGTTCCCGGGTCGCACAATCGTCTCGTGGCCAAACCGTCGGCGATTCCACCGCTCGGAATAGGATACTTGGCTTCCGTGTTGATCCGCGACGGGTTCGATGTGAGGCTGCACGACATGGATGTGGAGGACATCGATGTCGAGCCACTCCGTGCGATCCTGGCCGATTTTCAACCAGCTGTCGTCGGCATCTCCACCACCACGCTGACTTTCAAAAACGGCTTGCGTGTCGCGAAAGTGGTGAAAGAGCAACTTCGCACAAGCGTGGTTTGCCTGGGGGGGCCCCACGTTTCGGTGCGTCCGCAGGATGCGTTGCAAAACGCCTTCGTGGACCTTGTCATTTGCGGGGAAGGCGAGAGGTCGTTTCAGGAACTCTGCCGGGCCGTTGCCGCAAAAAAACCTTTGCCTGCCGAAATTCCCGGCACCGTGTGGAAAGTTGGGCCGAAAACAAAAACGATGCCGAAACGAGAGCGAATCCGTGACCTCGACGCCCTGCCATTTCCCGCTCGACACTTGATGCCGTTGGATCGGTACAACATCCCGGGAACGGTGCTGACCAGCAGGGGCTGCCCGTTCAACTGTGGATTCTGCGCAGGACCGGTTGTCCTGGGCCGAGCCTACATCGAGCGATCCGCCGAACGGGTTGTCGACGAAGTCCAACTGTGCATTGACATGTTCGGTTTGACCTCTTTCTATTTCGTTGACGACACGATGACGCACAACATCGCGCGCCTCGGTCGAATCTGCGACGGTTTGACCAAAATCCGTGTTCCCGAAAAGCTGGGGCGCAAATTGAAATGGACATGCGAATCGCGCGCGGATGTCATCTCGGCGGAAATACTGCAGAGGATGCGGGATGCCGGCTGCACCACGATTCAATTCGGCATGGAATCCGGGTCCCAGGACTTATTGAACAAACTCGGAAAAAAAATCACTCTCCAACAGGTCGAAAACGCCGTGAAATGGTCGGTCGACGCGGGGATCAGCCCGGTTTTGAGCATGGTTTTTCCTCACCCCGATGAGACACGGCAGACGATGGAACAATCCTTCGATTTTGTTCGCAAACTTTACGACTTGGGCGTTGAGAAAATCATCCCGGCGCTTCTAACGTTGTTCCCTGGGACGCGTTTCATGGACCAGAAAGAAGAACTTGGGCTCACGCTGCTTACCGACGACACCGATGAATACAACTTGGGCACACCCATTCTCACCACGCGTCACATGACCCGAGAGGACATTTCCAACGGATACACCCAATTGTTGATGCTGACTCAACTCAACGGTCGCGATCTCGTCGGCGGAATCTCCCTGAAACCGTCGTGACGTCCAATGGCTCGCGCGGTGGTTCTGCGCCCGGCTGTCGCTCGCCAAAACTCATCCGGCAATGAAATCAACGTGCTGCAAAAATAGCTAACAGCTTGGGATCCGTTTCGACATCCACGGCAGCATCCATGATCAATGCGTTGATGGGATTTCCGGGGACACTCATAACCGCGTGAGTCAAGAACCTTCCTCGAAAACTTCTTCTATGTTGTGTGTGCGTGCACGTAACGCCCATTCGCACCGAGTTCCATCGCGTGGAATCGTGCATAAAACGGTTCGCGAGGCGAGACGCCCATTCACCATAACGGCGCAAGCGACGGATCGTCCGCTAGTCACCTGGGTCGGGCCGCGCTCACCTCCAACGCACGCCGATATCTGTCCTTTTAGGCCACCCGCGCCAGATGCCAGCGCATCAGGCGCAGCCAGCAAATCACCGCCAGTTTTTGCGCCACCGCCACCCGGGCGACCTTGGCGCTGGACCGCTTACGGATCGGCGTGTACATCAGTCGCAGCTCGACATCGCCGCGGGTGTTGCCGAGGCGATACGAGCCACTTCGCGATAGTTTCTATTCGGTGGGTATTCCCCCCGAAGCAGCAGGCGCAGAATGCCCTGGTCGTCGCCATTGCCCGCGCCCATATTTGGAGGGACCTGCTGGAATCCGGGGAAGTCAAAAACATCGCCGAGATCGCCCGAGCCAACAAGGTGGACGGTTCTTACGTGAGCCGCATCCGCCGATGCTCTGGGAAGACCGCCGCCGGGGATATGGGTTTACCAAGCTAGGATAACGATACAAATCACTTGGCGACACTCGCATTTACCAGCATGAGTACGGCCGCAATGAGCGTAGTGACGGCAAAAAGTAATTTGAGATATTTTGGGTTTGATTTAAGAGCGATTTTGCCTCCTAAAATACCGCCAAAAATCGTTATTCCGGCAATGGGTATAGCCCAAGTAGGATTGAAGTTTCCATGTAGGGCATGCCCCATGAAGCCAGCAAATGCAGTGGCTGCTACCATTGCTGAAGCTGTTCCTACCGCGATGCGCATGGGTACGCCGCATGCTATTACCATCAGTGGGACTAGAAATGATCCTCCCGAAACACCGACCATTCCCGCAAAAAAGCCTGTAGCCATTGCAAGGGGCACAGCCAACCACAGATTTATGACAAAAAGCTCCTTGCCTGTTT